>PWHA01000287.1 GCA_003554685.1 Halanaerobiaceae bacterium | reverse complement strand
TATATTACAGGGTTATTGTCTGTGTCAACGCATCCTGCAGCTTTAGATATTATTCTGTTATATATCGTTACTTACAAGCAGCAAGATGTCTCCAGCTTCAAAAAAATTTTTTTCGATTACTAATCGATGGTTTGCCCACAGAAAGGTATAAATATTATTCTTGGCACTATATATAGTGGATTGTAGATCAATTCAATGCAACATATAGTATGGTTCTGGGTTTTAATCTGCGAAACAGACCTTTTTGTTAGTGAACCAATCGATTACTTATTGATAACTTTCCGATTACTTATTGATTATTAATCGATTTCTTCCAGATTAAATTCATGATTTAAATTCATAATTTTATCATCGGATTATGAATCAAAATATTGTTAAGATTTATTAATTATTGTATAATATTTATATAGCTCTACGGTTTCGCTCGGCCCGGTTAAACCAGACTTATTCAGGCTGGTTTTTTGCCGGAAGTAAATTTTTGTAATACAAGTTTGTATTGCTGGAGGCGAATAGATTGAAAAATACTTTGACTTACCAGAGTTATGACTGGATCTGGATATTTCTTATCCTGGTCCTGATCCTGCTTCTTTCCGGCAGTAATGTTCAGGCCCATATTCCCCTGGATACCGATGTACCAGCTACCAGAGAAGAACCAATCAGAGTTGAAGATCACAAAATTTCCTGGGCAGCTTACAGTCAGCTTAAACAGACAGAAACAATAGATTATTACCGTTTTACCGCGGAAGCGGGCGAGGAAATTTTTGCTGAAATGCTGATACCTGTTCTGGACCGCCTGGATAATTTCACTCCCGATTTTGCCCTGATTGGACCCGGGCTGGAAAACGATTATGATGGCCTGAACCGGGAAGAGGTTGAAGCCAGGCTGGATATTCGGGAAGGTGAAGGAGTAATAGTGAGAGGCTATCATCAGGAAGAAAGTGAGGTATTTCGGGAGCACTTCACTCAAACGTCCTACTGGAGAAGGCAGCAGAATACCATTACTGCTCCGGAATCGGGAGTATATCATCTGGCAGTTTTCTCCCGGGAGGGGGTCACCGGCAAATATGTTCTGGCTATAGGCCGGGAGGAAAAGTGGGGTGCCCGGGATATTGCCCGGATGCCTAAAATCTGGTGGGATGTGAGAATTTTTATGGAGCAGGAAAGATCAACCTATGCAATTACTGCTCTGCTCGGTGCCGGCGCTTTATACCTTATTACCCGGCTGATTAAATGATCTTATTACAGTATAAGAAATTTCTGGAATACAATCTCTGAAAGTTTTTCTGTGTTTTCTGTCTTCTTATGGGAAAGGGTAAGTCAAGAAGATTTTGCAAAGTGACAAATCAAGCAGATAATCTTCAAAAATATTCCTTAGGAGGAATAATATGTATTACAGGAAGTTGGGACGCACAGGATTAGATGTTTCAGTCATCGCTTTCGGAGGGATCATGCTGGATAGTGTTTCCAGAGACAGTGCTGACCATATTGTCGAGAGAGCAGTTTCTGCGGGAATCAATCTCTTTGATGTTAGCCCGACCTATGGAAATGCTCAGAATATCATGGGTCCTGCTCTCGAGACTTATAGAGATGGTGTTTTTCTGGCCGGCAAAACTGAACCCAATCAAACCAGAGATGAGGTTAGAGGTGACCTGGAAAATTCTCTGAAACTTTTGAGGACTGATTATTTTGATCTGTATCAGCTCCATGAGGTCACAAATGAAAGTTCACTGCAGCAGGCACTTGCTCCCGGAGGAGCTCTGGAAGCAATTATCGAGGCCAGAGATGAAGGGCTGGTTCACCATATTGGTTTTTCAGCTCACAGTGAGTGGGCTGCTTTAAAGCTGATGGATAGCTTTGATTTTGATACTGTGATGTTCCCGATCAACTGGAATTACTGGCTTAATCAATCTCAGGGGAAGCAGGTTATTGCCAGGGCCAGGGAGACAGATAAAGGCATTATAGCTATCAAAGCTCTTGCTCACCGTCAGTGGCGGAAAGATGAAGAGAAGCAGAATTATCATACCTGGTATAAGCCTTTATTTGATAATAAGGAACTGGCAGAATTGGCCCTAAAATTCACCCTCTCCCGGGATGTTGATACAGCAGTCACTCCGGGAGATGTAAGAATGCTGGATTACAGTTTGGAGCTGCTCAATAATCTGGTCGATCCCCTGCAGTTGTCTGAGGAGGAGCTGAAAAGATTAAAAAAATATGCCAGCGGTCATGATGGCAAACTCTATCCCATTCCCCGCTAGATTTAAAAAATTAGTTTTTAAGGAGCAGAGAAAATGAAATACACAATTAAAGAGAGGCCTGGTTTTGCAGTTATCGGCAGAAAAATCTCTGTTTCAACCAGGAATGGCAATCAGTTTCAGGAAATTCCGGAGTTCTGGCAGCAGGTAATGGATGATGGCAGCTTTGAGCAACTGGCGGAGGAGATGTCGGAGCTGGGTGTGATGGGTGTAACCTTAGATTATAATGAAGAGGCAGAGTTGATTGATTATCTCATTGCCATCGAAAAACCTGCTAAAGACAATGTTTTTCCGGATTTGCCGGAGCTGGTGGAAGCAGAGATTCCTGATTCCAGCTGGGCAGTTTTCAGCGAAGAGGGCCCGGTATCGAGAATTGCCAGCCTCTATCAGCAAATTTACAGCGAGTGGTTTCCTGCTGTAGATTTTGAGCATGCCGGTACTCCCGAGCTGGAGATTTATCATGTTGATCACAGTACTGGAGAAATAAGCAGTTTCGAAATCTGGATTCCGGTAAGATGAAATCTAATTTTTTCTGAAGAATCAATCTGCCCGGGAGAAAAAAGCTGGCAGCTGTTAAATGTCAACAGCATCCGGCTTACTTTAAAACGATTTAATATGAAAAATATCAGCAATACGATTTAATACGAAAAATATCAGCTAAGCTCAGATAAAACCGGTCAGTGACAGTAGAGTCTGTTCTCCTCACCGGGAAGAAATCATAGCAGACTGGAGGAGCTATCCATTAATATAGATATACCCGGATTTTTTCAGAAGAAAATAGTTCGAGTTTTTGGAGAAAAGGGCAGGAACTGGCTGGAGGAACTGCCTGAAATTATCTCCATCTGCGCCGAACGATGGCAGCTTGAGAACCTTACTCCCGTTGAAAATCTATCCTTTAACTATATCTGCACCTCCGATGCTGCCAGCTATGGAAAAACTGTCCTCAAAGTTGGCGTCCCCCATCCTTATCTTTATCAGGAAATGGCAGCACTCAAATTTTTTCAGGGTAGAAATATCTGCCAGTGTTTTGATTACGACAAAGAGATGGGAGCAATGCTGCTGGAACAGATTATACCGGGAGATAATCTGCTTTTCCTGGAGGACAGTTACAGCTGGCTGGAAAATGCTGCTGAGCTGGTTTATAAACTTCCGGCAGAGATTGATATTTCCCTGCAGTGCAACACTAAAGGATCAAAATCTTTTATATCTCCAGTGAACTTCTCTGAGGCTGATCGTAAAGAAGAGGCGAGCGGTTTAACTCCAGCAGTATTTCCTCATTATGCTGACTGGCTGAAGGGGGCTTTTCCCCGGGCTAGAAGGGAAAAGAAAGTGGATGAAGAGCTGCTGGACTTTATTAAAAAAGCAGAATATTTTTTCCTTGAGCTGGAAGAGAGAAATTACCAGCCCAGACTTCTCCACGGTGATCTCCACCACTGGAACATTCTGCGCTCTGCAAACAGAGGCTGGCAGGCGATTGATCCCAAAGGAGTTATTGGTCAGCCACTTCTGGAATCTGCCCGGTTTCTTGATAATCAAATAACTCTCACCGACAGCCTGGGAGATCATGCTGCTCTGGATGGTATGCTGGGAGTCTTCAGCAGGAAATTTTCAGCTTCAAAACTGCAGGTGGTAAAAAGTCTCTTTATCCTTTTAGTATTGAGTACCTGCTGGTCTCATGAGAACCATTCACCCAAACCGTCCACCCTGCAGCATCGTCAGGATAAATGCAGATTTGTTGACGATTATATTGAGAAAAAGACCTGATACCATTGAAGTTTAATAATTCTGGGTTGATAAAACCGGTCAAGGCATCTTGAAAAAATATCAGGATTAAGGTAATATCAGGATAAACGCTATCTGTGAATAGCAGGGTTGCCAGGCAGGTAGCAGGAGATAACAGCAGGTACAAGGTATAACAACAGGTAAAAGCAGGCAACAGTGTATAACAGCAGGTTAAAGCAGGCAACAGGTTCAAAACCTTATCTCGTCTGGAAAGAGACAGAAAAAATTTAAGCGGTAGTTATCAAAAAAAATGTAGCAGAACCGTCAGGATATCTTAAAATTAATCCCATAATTTTTGAGGTGGCAGTATGACCGAAAAATTATACTATCAGGATCCTTTCCTAAAAAATTTCACTGCAGATATCATTTCTTTTCAGGAAGGGGAGGGTGGCTATCACTTACAGCTGGACAGAACAGCCTTTTATCCCGAAGGCGGCGGTCAGCCTGCCGATCTAGGTCTGATCGGATCCAGCAGGGTCAAGCATGTTTATGAAAAAAGGGGAGAGGTTTTTCATGTGGTTGAAGAGCTGCCAAATGAAAAAAAGAAGGTAGAGTGTCAGCTGGACTGGGAGAGGCGCTTTGACTTCATGCAGCAGCATACCGGCCAGCATCTGCTGTCAGCGGCAGCGCTGAAATTATATGACGCCCGGACAGTGGGTTTTCACCTGGGTGAAACTCATATCACCATTGATACCGATATTCCTCTGTCGGCGGATTCTGTTGACCGCCTGGAAGAGGAAGTCAATCAGCTGATTTATCAGAACCGGCAGATCAGGGTAAAACGTCCCTCCCCGGCGGAGTTGGAGAGGCTGGATTTGCGGAAGGACCCCGAAGTTAGCGACAATATCAGAGTTATAAAAATTGAAGGTATAGATCTCACACCCTGCGGCGGTACCCATCTTCAGGAGACCGGCCAGCTGGGTCTGATTTCGATCATTAAATTTGAAAATTATAAGGAAGGCACCAGACTTACTTTTCTCTGCGGCAAAAGGGCTCGGCAAGAT
>PWHA01000315.1 GCA_003554685.1 Halanaerobiaceae bacterium | reverse complement strand
GTAGTTATGAAAAAGAAGATCCATGATCTTATAAAGTTCATTCTCATCAAAGCGTTTTTTGGAAAAGCGCCTTTTAAAAATAGAATCAGCAAAGTCCTCTTTGATGGCATTTTTGCTGCCAGGTTTAAGGATTCTCTGCATTACCATAACCATAACGGATTCTCTTTGAGCCGGCGTTAGGCCCTTTAGGACTTTTTCCATATTTTCTTTTTGCCACAGGCGGTATATAGCCAGAGAGCCAGCACCTCTAAGAGCATCACCGGTAGAGAAACTTATGTCCTCGCTGTCAACAAGCCTCTTATCATCTTTTAAGGATAGATCAATTGCTTCGATGGTTTTCTGAGGCAGACAGCTAATATTTAAGATGGTGCGATGTCTGGGGGTATTGGTTTCGGGGTCCCGATAGGATTCAACAATGCTGTGACTGATTTTGGGGTTTTTAGCAGTAGTGTCCCAGGATTTTTTTACAAACATAAGAGATCAACTCCGCGCTTAGATTATGTAGTAGACTACTCTAAAGTGATTATACCACATATGAACGCTTATGTAAAGGATATTTACAAAGTTTATTAAAATTATTCAATAGACTACAGTTCCGGATATAAAAGTATCATAATCCCTGTTATGACAAGGGAAAGCCCAAATTAAGGGGGGATGAAGTTAAGTTAAAAAAGCAAAATATTTTTTTAAATAAAAAATACAGAGTTTGGCAATAAAAAAAACATGACATCCTTACAATTAACTATCTGCTATCAATTCTAAATTTACATAATCGACAATTTTACTATATCATAATTAGGTTTTAAAATAAATCAAAGATAAGGACAATCTGATTAAATTCATAAAGCATATAAAAAACTCTAAGCACTAAAATAAAGGAAGTTCACTGAAGAAACCTCAGAAACCCCCTTCGATCAATCACAATTATGAACCAACTGTCATGAGTTTTTCATTTTAATTAATTTTACTATCTTAACATTTTAATTTTTTCTTCTCCATATTGCCTGTAATATCCTGTGGTTATTTGTTAATTAGGTTTAATCACTAAATCTTCAAGCTTCTAAAAACTGTAATTCAAAGCCAGGCTGATACTCGTTTACCCGGAAACTATATTTGCTTCTATGCTTCTATATATGGTTGGATTCCATATTCTTTTCTAAGCCTTAAATTATAATCTACTGCCTCATAAGCATCAATAACTTCCCAAACTTTCCCTGCCGAGACCACAAGAGCTCCTCCTAAATAAAGAGCTATAGCCATACCAGGGCTCTCATAAAAGAAATCACTGCTCATCATCATTCCTACACCGGCGACCTATACGCCAACGGGAAGCAGAGCCCTACTCCAATCCTCTTTTTGTTGTTTATTGCTGTAAAAACAAGCTAATCCATTCTCCTAAATTAATCTAATCTATACCCTAAATAATTTATCACCCCCATTTTACTCATGTATTGCTTTACTGGTATAATATTCTTTAATAATATTTCACAACAAGTTGTGGTCGATATTCTTCTTCAGCATTTGTAGAACAGAAAAACACCCCAAAGAAATCGTTTTCTGTTACGTGTCCAATTCTAAACCCAAAGTTGTCGCCATCCATAAGCCAGTACTCAACTGCTTCTGTAACTTCCCACTCAATCCATTCTTCTTCGATAAATTAACCATCAAACTCATTTTTATCAACAGGATCATCAGTAATTTCTGGTCTATCATCCCAGTCAGTATTTTCATCCCACTCCTCTAAATCTCTAAAGACGCCAATAAAACCATCTGCTATTTCCGAGTCTGCGGCAAATAATTTAAGTTCCGCCGAAATTATTTCAATATCTTCAGGTAATTCTTCAAAATCAAACAAAAGATATACATTAGATTTATCCTCATTTTCCCCCCAATATTCAGTCCAATGCACTTCTTCATCTGGAGGTAGATGATCATGATTACTGATTTCTACATCCCGTGTGGGAGTCAGAATTTCAACTAACTCCTTTAGTTCTATTGTTATTTCATCTTCATCATCTTCACTCTCAACCCTACCAATGTAATCTCCTGTTGGTATATTATCAGGCACCTCCATAACCTTCATTTCTTCTCTGCTCTCTCCAGGCTCTAAGGTAATCTCTCTGGTCTCAATTAAAAGTATAAGTTCATCCTCATCATCTTTATGATAAACATAAAATTTAATTATCTGTGTATCTTCTACTCCGCCTGTGTTCTGAACTTCAACTGTTATGGTCACTTTATCTCCCCAGGTTACTATCTCAGGTTCCGCTTCTATATCTACCTCAAAATATGCTGGTTTAATATCTTCTTCAAATTCAGCCAATAGTTCTAAATCTTTTCCTGGTATCTCAAATTCTACTTTTTTATCAGTTTCACCTTCTATTTCAAAATAACCTTTCCATTCTACAAACTCCCAGTCATCTTTTGGGATAGCTTCTAATTCCACAGTATCTCCTGTCCTATAAATCCCCTCTCCTTCAATATTTCCTTCACCTACTACATCTACTGAAACATTAAACTCTTTACCAATAAAATTAGCTGTAATCTCTTTATCTTCATCCATTTCAACTATTAATTCAGAATCTTCAGGGTCAGCCTCTTCAATATCTCCTGCACATTCTTCAAATTTTCAGCCATCATGTGGCTTAGCCTGGAGAATATAAGAGGTGTTTTCCTCTGCTGTAAATTCCTCAGGGGCATCCTGGTAGTTAAGAAAGGGCTCACCATCTTCCCAGACATCTCCCAAACCTTAAATGTCAAGTGTGAGAGTATAAAATTCAGGCTCAGGGTCCTCCAGATCACAGCCAGATAAAATCAGAGTCCGAAATCTTTTGCAGGGCAGCCGAACTGCGAACTAGATTGCTTAGTTCCCGGGAATACTCAACCCCCTGTTCAGCAAAATAACCATCAATTAGCATTAAATTATCCTTCAGAGACTGCAGATCCTCTTCGGTCATTTCCTCATACACAATTGTGCTGTGAATATCAAAAAGCACATCCTCAGCTATATTCAGTTCCTCTTCCTCCCATAAATTCTGGATTTTTAGCTTTTGCTGAAGAATATTCATTATATCAAGCGGTTTGGGAAAAACTCCTCTCTCATCAACTGCCTCCTGCAAATATTCCACATGCTCCTCAAACACCTGTAAATCCCGATCTGCAATAAACTCTTCAATAAAATCAGCATCTTCAGCGCCAACATGACTGCCGGTTATAAGTACAGATACTATAATCACTAAAACCACTTTAGCAATTGTTTTAATCTGTAAATTTGCTCATCCCCCCCGAAAAAAAATTATCAGCAAGAAATAAAAAAGAAGAAACAAAAAAGCCCTTCCCAGGCTCTAATCAACTTTTGAAATGGCTCTTTCTAATTTTGAAATTCCTCTTTGTTTTTTTAATTAAAGAAAAACATTGATTACCCTTCATTATATTTCTGAATAATGTAATTTTCAACTTTCTCATATTCCACAGAATAAGACTCACCATCGGTGGTAATAATTATATCACCATGTTTATCAGTTCTATAAACTTGAACACCTGTCTTTTCTAATCTTTCAATAACTTTTTCATTTGGCAGGTCAAAATAATCAAGGCCTCCCCGAAAACCGGGACACTGGATAACAGCAATCCTGGGTTTAACTGCCTCAATAAAATCTGAGGTGCTCGAAGATATTGAACCATGGTGGGCAACCTTCAATATATCATTTTTAATATCAGTTCTTCTATTAAGAATTTCTTCCTCTGCCTCTCTTTCAATATCCCCTGTGAATAAAAAGCCCACTTCATTATATCTGATCTGACCAACAATTGAATCATTATTTGCTTCTTTATTGGTTCCTGTACTGTCTGTCACTGGTTCCACAGGATGAACGATATCAAAACTAACTCCCTTAACAAGTTCTATGCTCATACCTTTGCGCCCTTCAGTTACCTCTATATTATTTGCTTTGATTGCTTCCTGGTATGCTTTATAGTAAACTGAGTCAGATAATTCGATTCCTGAGTCAATCACTTTTTTAATTTCAAAGGTATTAAAAACTTCAACCATTCCACCAATATGGTCACCATGAGGATGAGTAGCAACCACAAGGTCAATTTTGTTTATATTCATATCACTAAGATATGAAACCACCCTGATATCAATTAAATCTAGAGGACCAGCATCTATCAACATGATATATCTGCTGTTCTCATCAAGAAATTTGACCAGGATAGCATCCCCATGGCCAACATCTATGAAATGAGCTTGAATCTCACCAGAAAAAATATCTTCCTGGAATCTGTTGACATCACAGGCTGGAATAGTTAGTAATATAATTATAATTAGAAAACTAAAAAATTTAATTCTTTTTGAAGTCATTAGTAAATCCTCCAATTAGTAAATCCTCCAATATGAATTGTTCCTTATCAAAAGCTAATTTATTTTTCTTGAACTATTGCTATTTTTGAATATTTACAGTAACATTGGTTTCATCTGTATAATTATTGGTAGAAGCTATTACATACCATTCCCGGTTTATATCCTCAAGAGTCAATCCAAGAGATGCTAAAATATCTGTCAAATCATCAAGCGATAGAATTTCCATTTCTCTTTCTATTAATTTTTCTTCTTCTCCCTCTAATTCAACTTCAATAATATCAATTACCACACCATCATATTTAAAATCTCCTGTAACAGATTCTATAGTTATAACTATATCCTGAATGCAGGCGAATTCACTCATATTTTTTATGTTAAATGATAAATTTATTCTTTCTGTTTCTTCTGTTATTTCTTCTGGTTCTATTGACAGGTTAAAAATTTCAAAATAAGCTAAAACTTTGACGTCAATATATATCTCCTTCATTAAATCCTCATATTTAGCAGTACCTTTAAAAGTATATGGGCCTGGGCCTTCTCTGCTATATGCCTGGTCTTCTTCCTGCCAGACAACTTCAGCTGTTACAGTTCTGCCGTTATCGAGAGTAACAGATAAACTGTTATAGATACTTTTAGAATTCAGTTCCTCAACCACTTCTTCTAAAGTAGTACCATTTATAACAGCAAGCTCATTAAAATCTTCTGCATCTATAATTGCATTTGGGCCATCTGAGGTATCACATCCTGCCATTACAACTAACAATACAAGCAAAACCCCTAAAAATACAAACATTCTCCTTTCTTTTCTTTTGTTAAGTTTGTTTCCCATTTTCCTGAATCCTCCCTTGTGTTTTTTATAATTATATATTTAAAACATCCCGAATAAATCTAATTATAAAATAAAAATACCCTTCAGTAAATATCTTTAAATATCTTTTTAAAATGTATAGAAAATATAATTTCTGGATAAAACTATTTTCTTGTAAAATCTGAGCATCAAGAAACAATTAAGTTTTTCATTAGCTCCCCTAGGTGCAATATTTAAAATTTTAAGTATATTTAAAGTTAAATTGACTTATTTATTTTCAGCTCCAGCTTAATTGCCAGATAGTTAGATAATAAATCTGAATAAGTCTGATAGAAATAAATTAAATTATAGTAATATTATACCATAAAAAAATAAAAATTTATATAGATTTTTCGATATTTATTTTAGTAATTTCTTTAGTGCTATGAGTATTCTTTTTTCATTTTTAGCATATTTTTAAGAGCCTGCCAAAATTAAAAAACCCCTCATCACCTCAATATTTTGTGAGGAAATGAGGGAATTTATTATCTTATCATGTAAATTTAATGCCTCTTAATTTGGTCTTAATTAGACAACAATATTTGGTCTTAATTAGACAACAATTTTAGAAGCTCTAGCATCTAACTTCCTTGCAGATACTGATTATTTCTAACCAGCTATCACTACAACCCCATCAAATCTCCAGTTCAATCTCCACATCACCTTCAGCAGTGAATACTTCATCTTCTCCCATGCTTAAAACAGCCTCCTGGCTCGTAATCCTGTCTCCACCTTCTTCAATTATTTCCACACCATCAGCAAAATAAAAAGCCTCTTCAGCTTCCTGAAAATCGCCGGAACCGGCTTGAATTACCCTGCCTTCCTGCTGAATTTCCAGCTCCTCTTCAAACACAAAGTTCTCCTCTTCCGGATAATAGGTCATCACAGTCGTGGTGATCTCTATCGGGCTGGCTTCTTCTCCCTGGTCATAATTCAGATAAACATCATCCCGGAAGACAAACTCATCATCATCCAGAAACATATCCGCTTCCTCTGCATTTATAAAGCCACCCTCAAAGAAGAGCTCAACCTCCTCATAGAGATAAACAATCGAAGCTTCTCTGTCAATTTCACCCCGCAGGGAGACAGTTTCATATTCCTCCCAGAATATTTCCACTCCCTCTTCCAGTTCCACCCAGTCCTCGGCATAATCAAGATAACCGGCATTAATCTGGACCTCAGCCAGAACCGGTCCGGTCCAGAACATCAAAACCAGCACTGCTCCAGCAATACCGGCAGCCAGCACCTTCCTGCTCACAGCAGAATTTAAAATATCAGTCTGCAAGAATTTTTCCCTAATTTTTTTCATGTTAATTCCCCCGAAAAAGATTGATAGTTGCAAATCATCTCCTAATCCAGCTCTTCAAATCCTGTTTTATCTTTTAAGAAATCTTAAAATTAAGTATAATTTCCTGCTCTTTTCAGCACTCAAGAATTTTTTATCCCTGCTGCTGCTCCTCCAGCTGGTGTCATCTCAGCTATCTCCTGGTATCTCTGTTAATAACTCAATTACTCATTTTTCACTCAACATCTTTCTCTCATCATTTTTTTTTACCATCTATACCTTGTTTTCTATCTTTCATTATCTATATCTTATCTCAATCATTTCCCTGATTAGTTTTCTCTCATTAATATTTCTCATCCTCATATTTATAGTTACCATCTACTATAATTAAATCACACCAACCGGTAAATAATCAATCAATTTCAGGTGAAAAATATATGAAATTTCCTAAAAACTCTGATAAAATCATTCCCTTATAAAACCCTTTTACAAAATCCTTTAAAATCCTTAATTCTTTAAAAATCTTCAAAAAACCTAAAGCAGAAAATCAAAAATACAGCTTAACAGGCTGAGACTGCGCAACACCATAACCTTAAGAGTTGGGGTTTCTTCCCCGCTGCGTCTTCTTTCCAGCAGATAAACCGGAACTCAGCCTGCTGCAGCTCAAATGTCCCGGATACGCTACAAAATGTCCCGGTCAGTATACAGCAGGAAAACATTCCGATCAGCACCCCGGTTAACACCAGTAAATTCAGCATTATCTTTTTCAGAATTATCTCCCTCATAATACCACTTCCTGCCATCATTCCTGTCCAGTGCCTTATTTAGATTGTTAAACAATGTCTTTTTTATGTCTCATAATTAATTATACAAATTTTTTGACTTGTTGCTTATTTTCCTGTATAATTTTTCAAAAGGGAGTTAGTTAAAATTGAGTTAATCTCTTGAGAGAACTGATGCTGATAGAGAACTGATGCTGATGAAGTTGTCTATATTCAGGGAGACACCCCGGCACGCAAGTTTCCCATTGACCTTAATGACCGCATTCAGGTGCTTTATGAGATGATACGGAAAGCCTCTTTAAGTCAGGAGCCTGTGGCAGATGTTTGTAAAGAGTTTGGCTATTCCAGGCAGGCCTACTATTACAACTACGATAAATTTATGGAAAAAGGCATTTTAGGTTTACAAAAGGATAAACCCGGACCTAAAAAACCTGCCAAACGAACTGAAGAGTTGGAAAAGAAAAACATCGAATTACGGTTTAACCGTCCCTATTTAAACATGTATGAAATCAATGAAATTATTAAAGAGGAAGGCTATGATGTCAGTCCTACCACCATTTCCCGGGTGCTTAATAAACACAGTCTGACCAAAAAAAGGAAGAAAAAGATATGATAATTAGACTACGAATTCTCAAGATAAACCCTCATGTATACTTTTAATCTATCAAAACAAAGAATTGAGCCCCTTATAAAAAATCTTCCTCATCTTTACGATAAGCTTAAGGATGATATAGATGAGTTCCTGAAATTTTTAGAAAAACACTCTGGTATTTGAGGTAAATTTGAAATATGGGACAAGTTTTTGCACTCTGATTGTTAATATAAACTCCTGGGAGAGCGGCCCCTATTCGGTGCTGTCCCTTTATCAGGAGGTAGACCGGGAAGGTGCGGTTGTATGACCGATTTTGCCAGTGATCATAACGACTTTTAAAGGCAACACAAACTCAAAAGGACAACAAAAACTCAAACCATAAATAAATTTTAAATTTTCAGAGACAGAACACATAAGTTTCCAGCACGTAAACTGGCTTTACGTGCGAGAACTTAATACATATCAGCGTAACTATTTAATGATTTCACAATTATCGCATCATTCTCCTTACAGCCATCATTTCAAAGTCGTCATCCTATTTTTTCCTCTGGGAGTTAATCCCCAGGAAGGTAATAGCCCACAAGTAAGTATATCACTCACAAGGATTTTCTCCAGACCTGTTATGGAGCTTAAAAGGTATTTTAATTCTTCACAGTGTTAAAAACTCCTTCCTGAAATTAAAACAAATCCGGACATTTGCCTGCTGACCTCAAACTCCTAAAGCAAAAGCACAATTAAAAAATGGCTTAAATTAAATCAGTACTCCTCCTTCAATAATATTGTAACCTCTTTCACATTCCCGGAAATCCTCGCTGCATCCTTTAAACTGTTACTGCCTTGATAATCCCCGGGATAGCATTAATCCTGCCACACCGCTGACATGAGAAGCAGCCATAGAAGTTCCACTCATTAATAGATAGGAAAATCTCTCATTGCTAATTCCTGTACTCATTACTCCATCATTGTAACTGCTGCCATCACTATTAACACTTAAATTACCTCCAGGAGCCAAAATATCAAGCTCGGCACTAAAATTGGAGTAGTGAGCCAGTTCAAATTCTCCCGGATAGTTAAAATCCACCGCCAATTATCCCGACTGCCCCGGAGCCGGCAGACAGTCCGCTCCCGCTATTCAGTTTCTCTTATTTCCAACTTTACCTGTTTTGCTTCCTCATCACCGGTCAGATCAATATCAAGCTCATCATAATAATCTCCTGGATTAAGTTCTCCGGTGTTCTCCACATCCAAATGAGCCTGCAGCTGATATTCACCCGGCGGCAGTTCAGAAAAATTAATCTTTCCCCCGGAAAGTGGAAGTTCCTGCTTTCCCCATGCTTCAAGCTGCTCTGTTTCCTTCAGCAGCAGGTAAACTGTTATTTTCTTAGGTCTGTGCAGGGCCCAGTAAGCATTTATCAGGCCGGCATTCCCGATATTCTGAGAAATACCAGTCAATTTTATACCGGTTCCCTGTAATATACTCCGAATCCTATCCTGATCCCGCGACATACCGTTAGCCAGCATCAGACCAATCACACCGCTGACATGAGGAGCGGCCATTGAGGTGCCTTCCTTGAATTTATAATCAGCAGAATTAGAAGTGGAAGAGCCGCTGCTGGAATAAGTACTCAAAATCCCATCTTCCCATCCTCGGTTGCTGCTGTCCACTTCTAAATCTCCCCCCGGAGCCAGAACGTCGAGCTCGGAGCCGTAGTTAGAATACCTTGCCAGCCCCGGTTCCTCCGGATAGTTGAAATCCACAGCTCCCACAGAAATTACTCCGGAAAAGGCAGCAGGATAGAGCAGTCCCTCTTCTCCAAAATTACCTGCAGCTGCCACAATAATGATGCCTTCTTCCCGGGCATCTTCCACAGCCGCCTTAACAGTTTCAGATTTATTAACCCCACCCAGCGAAAGGTTGATAACATCAACCGGCCGGGAAATCCCAGGCTCTTCAGTCAGGCCGGCAGCATAGCGAATCCCTCTGGCAATATCAAGCCAGCTGCCCGTATTATTCTCCAGAACTTTTACCGGAACTATACTGCTGTCCCATATCACGCCAGCAACACCTTTATTATTATTGGTGGCTGCAGAAATGATTCCGGCAACATGAGTGCCATGACCATCCAGGTCGTTAAAATCATTATTACCAGCCAGAATATTATAACCATCTGATTCATCAAGCTGCCCTGCCAGATCAGGATGATGCCTGCTAACTCCCGTATCCAGCACAGCAATCCTGACACTCGAGGAACCGGTAGAACCCGACCAGGCCTGAGGCAGCCGGATCTGAGAATAATTCCACTGATAGCTGTAATAAGTATCATTGGGATGGGTAACTGCGAGGTTATGATAGCTGTAATTGGGTTCGGCATAGCTAATTTTGGGGTGGGCCTGAAGTTTGTTTATAAACCAGTACAGTTCCTCTGCTTCGCCCCCGGTTTTTGAAGGAGATCTTAAGACAGCATAATTACTCTCCCTGTTAATCTCCAGCACCTGATATTCTTCTGCTTCCAGGTAATCAAGCAGTTCCGATAAATCTATTTCATCAGCAAAACCGACAATAATTTCCTCAGTTTTTTCTCTCTCCGCCAGAGGTTTGCTTGCCCGGGAAAACGCTGAAAACCGAGCCTCACGGCTGACATCATCAAGACCAGACAGTTCTCTGGAGTGAAAATTATCCAGCGGTGAAGCTGGAAAGCTGTGCATTACCGATATTTCTGCGGTTATTTCCCGGTTATGTAAATAGGGACATTTTCTGCTGCAGGAAGTTAAAAGCACCGTCAGCAGTAAAATAATAAAAACAAGGAAAAACTTAGTCAGCAATCTTTTATAATTTTCCCAATAATAATTCCCCCTATTTCCCCTGTTATAATTTGCAGCAGTTAGTGCAGTTTTAATTGCTTTCAAAACCTTCGCCTCCCTATCCTTGGCCAGAGTGATACTGATAGCTACTAACAAGCTCTTAACTTTGATTACGAAATTCTTTCCCTTCCTTCTCCGGTATTTCTCATTCCCATACTTATGCCGGTATTCTTCTTCGGTATCTTCGGATTATTAATTTATTCTCTATTATTAAGTCAAATTCCTGCCTGCAGTTAAATCTCTTCCAGAAAAAGTTAAGCAGCCTCAATCAGAGAAAATCTCAGATCAAGACTGCCTGGACCAATAAATATTAAACTTGCCTGTAACTTGCCCGCTTTAATTATCCAGTTTTATGGTTATTCTCCTAAAATTCCTCACTGGATCTTTCCTTTAAATTGGTTTATTTACTTTTATTCATGATTGAGGCATTCCGGTTAAGAGATGCTGGTCTTTGAGCTAATAAACTGCTTTAACTTAGGAATTACCTGCTCTAATACAGCAAACTACAAGCCTTTGCTGGCTTTAGAGTTTATCCCACTATTATTCCAGCACAATTTCCAGGGTATCAAACAGCACCTCACCATCTTCCACAGTCAATGAATCTTCCCGGTAGGCAACCTTTCTATATTCATAGGGCTCATCGGCATCATAGGCAATACCGCCCTGGATTGTAACATCATATTGTCCAGCTTCCATCAGTAGAGCAAAATGACCCAGGCTGATGGTAAACTCATCATAAAATTCTTCATAGACAACAGTATCAACAAACTCTCCCTCTTTTTCAAAAATAAGCTCCAGGACAAAATCTTCCCCTGTTACAGAAATTCCAGCTTCATCAACAAAATTAAATTCAGCTGCAAACAATCCTGCATCTGCCGGCATTTCGACCAGCTCAGTAAATTTAACAGCTTCTCTCATTCCAGGCATAAGATCAATATCAACAGTTTCCAGGACCAATGGGTTATCCAGTTCCACTTCTCCCACAATTACTGGATCCAGTACGGGTTCCAGAGAATAGTTTCCGGGCTTAAGCAATATGTCGCCTGGATGGTCCTCCAGATAATCCAGCACTATATCGATCTCATCTTCTCCTATGGCTCCCCACACAAGGCCATAATCAGGATACTGGAGATTGCTAAAAACAGCATCTCCTTCCTCATCACTGATATCCACCCCATCCAGCCAGGGTATTAAATTTACTCCCTCTATCTCAACCCCGACATCAACTAAAGCAGAAGTTTCCATTTCAATATTAAAAGACACATCCGTCTCACTAACTTCAATTTCTTTAGTTTCAGATAAATAAACATATCCCATACCTAGATCATATCCAAATAACCAGGTAGTTCTCTGCATCTTATCGGCAAAGGATTGATGAGCTCTCACTTCATATTCTCCGGCAGCTAAATTATGAAATACCGCCTGACCTTCCTTATTGGTTTTACTGTCCTTGATAAAGTTCCCGGCCTCATCATAGAGAGCAACTCTGCTTTTATAAGAAGGCAGGTAGCTTTCTGCGAAGATATCGTACTGAACCACTTCTAACTCTGCTTTATAAAGGCTTGCCACTTCCTCATCATAGGCCAGGGCCGCTTCAGCATCAACCAGTCCATGACCGTATTCTGGACTGAAATCGGCATTCAGCCAGAGTTCATCAACGCTGGCGGTCTCTTCCAGAATAGATTTAACCTCCCCGGGTGTCAGGTCAGGGTCAGCAGAAAGCAGCAGGGCTGCCACGCCGGTTACATGAGGTGCCGACATGGAGGTTCCGCCTTTCACCCCGTACAAACTTAACGGCTCACTGGAGAGTATGTCCACCCCGGGAGCAGTAACCGACATCCAGTCGCCGGTGGTGGTAAATCGAGCCTGATTATACTGACCATCAATTGCACCCACTGCTATTACTCCATCATAGCGGACGGGATACTGACTGTCAGTCATTGCCGAATTGCCCATCGAAACTACAAAAACAATGCCCTCCGCAATACCATCATCAATAGCGTTTTTAGAGATATTGCTGTAGTAGCTACCGCCCAGGCTCATGTTTGCTACAATTCTGTTATCATTCTGCCGGGCCCACTGAGTCAACCAGGCAATTCCCCGGGCAGTTTCATAGGTAAAGGTAGGATAGCCTTCTTCATGAAAAACCTTAATAGGCATAATCTCAGCATCTCTGGCTACCCCTACAACTCCTCCTCCGGCAGCAGCCGCAGTAATTCCTGCTACATGGGTACCGTGACTGTGCCAGTCTTCAGTGCGAGAGTTATTGTCAAATACGTTAAAACCAGCATGCACCCGGCCGAAAAGATCCGGATGGTCGGACTGGACTCCGGTATCAATAATGGCCACCACCACATCTTCCCCGGTGGCTGTTTCCCAGGCAGCCGGGGCATTGATAGCCGCCAGACCCCAGAGATGATCCTGGTAGATATCACCGGTATCCGGGAGACCGGTGATTCCTTCTTTAACCGCCGGCAAATCCGGAGACATTCTTTCTACCTGGTAATTAGGCTCAGCATGCTCTACTGCAACAAGATCCTGCAGCTCTCTAATGGCATCTGTCAGTGCAGTACCGGAGGGCAGTTTCACCTTAAATATATTGAGATCAAATTCCTGCAGATCATCAACCACTTCAGCCTCTAACTCCTCAAGCCTGGCGCTGACTTCATCATCTATTTCCCCCTGCAGCAGAATATGATTGGGCTGATGGTCGGCAAGTTCAGCATCTTCCAGCGGTAATCTGCCGTCATCGGTCACCTCGTCTTCAATTCTGGAAGCCCCACCATCCTCAAGAAAATTACCGGAGCATCCAGCCGCGATAAAAACAGCAGCCAGCAGGATAATACCCAGCTTGACCAGCATATTTTTTTGCAATTTTGTCATTTTAATTAAATTACCTCCTTTCAGGTATGAATTTTAATCTTTAGTGGTAAATTCCATGCTGCTGTTTTCCGGACGGGAATAATAGGGACCGGCAGCAAAAGACCAGGATTCCGCCATTTTATTATCTTCTTCAAGATTTGCCTGGTGAATGGCCGCAGCAGTAGTAAGATTCCACTGATAATTGGTGCCCCGCCTCAGCTGATCCTCTTCAAAGGCTTCACTGAATTGCACAGCAAATTCAGGAAAGGGCAGCACCAAATCAGCATCTTTCCAGCCATAAAAAGGATCAAGCAGGGTGTCATAACTTACATTTTTATCCTTAACCTCCAGCTCGAAATAATACAGCAGCTGGGCAAAAGGTTCTTCCCCTGGCTGAGGAGCAAAACCTCCCTGCCAGGCCAGCAGCGGGTCTATTCCTATATTTTCTCCCGCAGGCCCAAGCAGAGTAACCTCAAAGACCGGCAGTGGTGTTACATTAATAACCACACCCTCTTCACTTTCCCCGGCCTCGTTAACACTGGTTACCTGATAAAATACTTCCTTTTCAGGCTCCAGGGCAGTATCAATATCCAGATAAGCTCCTGTTAGATAATACTCTTCCTCATCTTCATCATAGGCCTCTTCCACTTCAACAATATCTACCTGGGAGAAATCATTCCCATCGAAGCTGCGGTAAATATTAAAATAATCAACATCTGCTTCAACATTATCAATTACCCACTCCAGAAACATCAGCAGCATGGTATCTTCCGGCATGGCCTGAATTTCAGTTTCCCGACCCTTCAAATTTTCCAGGCTCTCCAGACCCATTGATTCTTCTCCACTCTGCGGGTTTTCCAGTAAATTTAGAGAACTATTGTGGGTTTGGGCAAATAGCTCAATGCTTTCCGGAGCAGGGGGCAGCTTGCCTTCTGCTACTTCCGGCATCTGCAGCTGAAAATATTCGGTGGTGATATTGTTGTTCTTATCAACAATAAAAAAGGCCAGCAGCTGGGGAGCCCCGCCGGGAGGAGCTGGAACCTCCAGATTTTCAATTTCAATTTCCCAGTTAGTGAAGTAAATCCCCCGCACTTCTTTCCGGGAGGAGTTATTTAAAGTGACATGATGTTCATAAATTGGCCTGTCCGAAGAAATTGTGATAACCTCAGCAATTTCATCGGCATAATCAAGATCCTGGACACCTTCAATTATCAGCTCAGGAGCTCTATGAGCAAGGTTCTCCTCATTATCATTTTCGGAATAATGTAAGCTGGTTTCCGGTTTTATTAACATCTTAAATCTTTCGGGAGGGTTCACAGAATCTACATAAAAATTCTGTACCCTGCTAACAGCCAGATCAGTTAACTTCTCACCTGCTTCATTCTCATAATTCTTTCTGGTAGCATAGATATCATAGCTCTCTCCGGTTTCCAGCTCCAGGGTAAAATCTCCTTCATAATTGTCAATCTCAATTATTTCATCACTTCCCTCAACATTAACCATCACACCCTCTGCGCTTCCCTCTCCCTGACGGTTGATCGCAACACTGCCTTCAATTGTAGCTACCTCAACTTCATCAGTAACCGCATCAGTGAGAAAATCACAACCTGAAGCCAGAAAGATTACTGTCAGGGTCAGAAAAATAATTAAAACTCTTTTTCTTTTCACGAAAATCCTCCTTCCATGTTTAATTCTTTTTAGTTCAACTTTCAGCAGCAGTCAGAACTTAAAACTTAAAATTTAATTACAGGAATTCGTTAACCCCCTTTCCAGCCTTCCGATTCTCTCTTAATAACCGGTGCTATCTTTTTAATATAATCCAGTTTTTCTTTTTATTCTCATATCTCATTTCTCTTGAATCACACTTACTTCTTCTGAACCTTTCACTTATTTCTTTTGAATTTAACTTATTTTACTGGCTGATGATTTTCCCGGTTAAATTTTGAGCGTGTTTTCCAGCTATTTAATTTCAATCTCAACCGGGTCCGCAGTCAGGCTCTTTCTCTGATCTGTCAGCCAGCCCTTAAGCCTGTAGCTTCCTGACCTTAATCCCGAAGTATTTACCCGGGCTGTCCAGTTCTTAACTTCTCCAGGTTCCAGTTCTATTCTCTCGATGGCTTGAGTAAACATCTGACCCCTCGACCATTTAAAAACCACAGAATCATCTTCATCAAGGAGTTCAAGCTCGAACTTCTGACCTGTGTTAAATGTAAAGGAAGCTGTCCTATCGGTAAAATTTTTCAGTTCAACCTTCACTTCAAAAGAATCTCCTCTGCTGATTTCCTTAGTTTCAGGGGATAATGTAAAATGCATGCCGGTCCTTTCTTTATCATCATTTATCTTATTAGCCTCAATCATGTCCAAGACATCATCTTCCAGGAAAGACTTAGCCAGCCTGTAGGATATTAAAATATCATCATTAACCTTAAGAGGCGCAACCTCCGATTCATACACATCATCACCAGTACGAACCTCTTTCTCTCCAGAAATTACCAGCATGTGTCTATCTTCCAGACGGAAAATAAAATAATTCTCAGCAAAACTGTTAATCTGCAAACCAGTCTTTTCAGCAAACTGCCGCATCGGTATAAGTGTTTCTTCGGTTATCTCTTCCGTGGCAATAAAAAAATCATATTCAACTCCAGCAATCTCAAGATTTTCTGAGTTAATTAAAACTGGAAAAAAGATAAAAATAAAAATCATTATAAAACTAGTTGAAATTATAAGAAATCTTTTCTTGTAAATATTTTTACTTATTTCAAGAATTAACATGATTTTTCTCTCCTTAAGAAAATTATGTTATGTAATAAAATACTTCTAGAAACTGCCATTAGTTCCCTGCAAGTAATTTAGAAATTTTGCTTTAAAGCAAACAAAGCTCTTTGCAGAACCTCTCAATCAAGCATTTAGAATCCTCTCTTTCAAATATTCTCGCTGTACCTCAACTAATTCTCTACAGAACAGAATACTTCTATTCCCCATCCTTCTTTATACTCTATGGGGACATCTGTTATCATAGTCCAGCTATACTCCCCATCTGGATCATCTATCTTACTTTCAATAAGCTCAGCACCAAAATATTTCCACTCATCATATTCTGAGTCATTTATATTTGGATTTTCCCCGTCAGTTAAATCAATACTGTTTATACCATATAACCATACAACACAACATTGTCAAGGGCCCTTACCTGTTCGCTCTCTACATCTGGATCTTCTAATTCCATTACAGTAGTATAATTTGAATCCTTCACTGAAACCATTATTTTATCTTGATCTAAAGCAGTCTGGAGATTTTCTACTGTAGCCTCTCCCCCTTCAAATTTAACCTCATCTGGGAATACAAGCCTGGAATCAGTCTCTAATTCTAAAACTCCCTCTTCAGCACCATGAACTTCAAATGTAACATTGTCATTTCTGTAATTAAAGCCCAGGGATTCCAGCGACCCAGTCTCCTCCACTAACATCTACATCGCTAGCATCAAAACCTTCTTCAATGTCTATAGCTTTAGCATCTTTAGAATTTAGTATCTTCAGCTCTCCTTCTTCTATTCTTCCATCAGGCATAAATGTCTTATACATAACAAACTCATTTTCACCTTGCATTAATAAATCATTAGCTGTAACTGTAAAGTCAGGTGCATCACCTTCATCCTCTACTGTCACTGTTTTAGAAGGTTCTGTAAAGCTTCCAATTCTATCATAAATACTGTCTGAAGTCTCTTCTTTGTTAACAACGGCTGAGATTGTGTAAGTTTCTCCTACTGAAAGGTTCTCTAAAGTGTAGCTAAACTCACCGCTATCATCTATATAAATTGTAGCAGATGTTTCTTCATGGCCATCAGCTTCTACCTCAACTGCTAAAGGTGATCCAGCATCAAGAACTATATCTGCATCTTCAAGTTCCACATTACCTGCTACATCTGTTTTAGCTGACTCTAATGTTAACTCATTAGTATCTGCTGTTTTACTAGATACTGTGTGAGTTACCGTGACTGTCTCACCGTCATCAGCCACTGTAAGCTCTGTACCATGTGAGGGCTCTGCTCTATAGTTTGCCTCCCAAACAGCATCACCAAATTCCACCGTTTCTTCAGAACCATCTGTATAAGTTTCTGTAATCTCCATGTCGCTTAAATCTAGCTCTTCTCCAGCTGTATAATTAAGTACAGGCTGTTCCTTTACCTCTATGCTTTCTATTACCGCTTCTTCTGCTCTCCTTACGGTGATACTATATTCTTTTTCTGCTACACCATCCTCGGCAGTCACCCCTATACTTATCTCTGTATCTGTCCCTGCCTCTCCCAGATTTACACTGTAAGCTTCCCCGCTTTCAGCATCCTCATCACCATCTATCACCAAGTCAGCATTCTCATCAGACAATGTTGCTGTCACATCAATACTATCTACCTCATGGTATACCGCCACAGTATAATCAGTTACATCCGCATTAAATGCAGGCTGTAAATCCCCGGGATCTACCTCAAGTTCACTTAAATCAGCATCATCTGAGGGCTCTTCCACTTTAGTTGCCTCAAACTTCACAGTCTCACCGTCATCATTACCATCAACTATCTTTTCTGACGGTACAAAATCATAATAATCATGAACAGGTTCCAGAGTTACTTCCTGGCTGTATGTAATGGAAGTAGTAAGAATACTGTTCTCTCTTTCAAAATTCTCTCCACCTACAGTTTCACCATTAATATGAAGAATTAATCCTATTTTATCATCTTCAGCGATACCCTCAATTTCTACCTCAACCTTGTACTCTGGAGCTGGTTCCCTGGGCCTAATCAAACCACATGCTCCCATCGTTAAAGTAAATGCAACCATAAGAAAAATTAAAGATAATATTTTAAGCCTTTTCTTTTGCATAAAAAATCCCCCCTAAATTTTATGTTAATTTTCTTAATAATAGCAAAAATTTCACTACTCCTCTCACTGATTCATCAAAAAGTTTAAAATTAAAACAAGGCTTATAAAATAAATCCTCAAATTAAGCAGTTTTATATGTATAGGCTTTTTTCATCATTTATAATTTCACCTTTTTAATTAAGAGTGTTATTTTTTTATTCTTATTATAACATAATTTAGCGATAAATTAATGGTAAATAGATAGATTTTAATACTATTTCATTTAATAAAAGCAACTTCCCCTCAATATTATTAATAAAGTAGATCAAGCAGCCCTAAACTGCGAAAAACTCAGATCAAGGCTACTTGAAATAGTGCTTTTTGTTTATCCAATTATTTATTGCTTCTCTGAATGCTTCCCAAAGTTTACTGTCTTCTTTATCTAAACAAATTTCCATCCCAAATAAATTTAATTGGTTTTTTAATCTGACAAATTACCTCCTCACTTCCCTCAACAGTAACCACAACACCCTCAGCACTTCCTTCTCCCTGACGGTTTTTCGCTACACTTCCCTCAATCATAGCTTTGTCAATCTCCTCTACATCATCATCAACTACATCAGTAACAAAGTCACAGCCTGCAGTAAAAATGATTATTCTCTTCTTAATAAAATTATGTTTATTGATAAGGTGCTTCTAGAGCCTGTCATTAATTCTCTGCAAGTAATTTTTAAATTTTGTGTAAAGGATAAAAATTTAACAGAAATATTCCTAAGATTTCAGTTTACTTTCAGCAATCTTATTTTAGAGAAGCAGAAATCAACTTTTTAATATAAATCTTTTCTTATTAAAACTTTTAAACCTTATCCTAAAGCAAACAAGCCCCATTTTAAGGGGCTTGTTAAATAAGTTTAAATCAAAATATTCAAGAGAATATTAAACTATTTGTAAAAAACTTTTATTGTATGCTCCAAAAACCCACCAGCCCTCAGCCTGGCAGCTGATGGGTTTATGCTTCTATTCTGGTATAACAGCTAAAATCAAACAGCAAAGATCTGACCTCTGTAATATAGCAGCTCAAATCGCTTTTTGCCCGCTCTTAATCAGTTATCGCCATTTCACCCAGTTTTGAAGCAGGATTGCCCGGTCCAGAGTAATAAAATTTACAGCAAGGCAATATCATTCATGGGAGCTTTATAGCGGTAATGTAAAGCAATTAATTGGTTTAATGCTCTAAATTGACGGTAACTCAAGACAAATACACCTTAAAGTGTCAACGATATCCCGAGAGTTATCACCTATTTTATAGAAAAATAAACTACTTCATCATCATCTTCAGTAATAAGCTCCAGTCTTCCATTACTACCGGATAAATTATAATCAACTTCATCTTCATCTGGAACCTCAACTTCCTCTGAAAATGTCCAGGTTTCATCCGGTTCTAAAGTTACCTCTATTGTTTGTTCTTCAATAAGTAGCCACCCAATAATCTGCAAATATATTTTAATTTCAATATTCTGTGTTCCTTCACTACCGCCAGTATTTTTTATTTCTGCCTCTATCTCCACTGTTTCTCCCAGTTCAATTTCTTCTGGAATATCCAGCTTTGTCACCTCAAAAGATGCTGGTTCTAATACTTTTAAATTAGTTGAGTCGCTATCATTCTCAGTCTTTACCTCTAATGTATAGTCTCCTATAGGTAAATTACTAGTTATACTGATATTAGTAAATTCTATCACTTTAGTTTCAGAACCTTGTAATAAAACATATTCTTTTATCTTAGTAATTTGTTCTCCTTCATCTTCATGGGAAATTATAAGTTCAATATTTTGCAAGCCTTCTTCCTCATCAGTATTTTCAATTTCAGCTGTCACATT
>PWHA01000136.1 GCA_003554685.1 Halanaerobiaceae bacterium | reverse complement strand
TATCGTAAAAGTTATTTTCGAGCATAAACAGAAAGCGGTAACTCCCGGCCAGTCGGCGGTATTTTACCTGGGCGATGAAGTTATCGGTGGCGGTATTATAAAAAACAGCTTATAAGATTGCAGCAGTTTTTACGCCATATTTTTTTCTCCCTGGACCCCGGCAACTCATAAATAGCAGGCATAGTTAAGTGTTATAAGCGGGACAAATATCTTTAGTAAAAAAAATTTAAAGAAGTATCATCTTAGGCGGCATCGTTAAAAACACTCCGATTTGTTTAGGTAATAGTCTATCAAATTGACAATATTATTTTTGCTTAAAGAATTTAATGACTTTTAAAATAAATATTGGCAAATAGCAATATTATGTTATAATTAAAAGGCAACTCTGATTAATATTAAGACATATTTTACTTAACCTTTACAATGAACCTTGAGATACCTGATCCCTACGATTTACATAGTTTTACTTTATAAGTGCTTAACATACTTCTGGTTTTTATGTAAGCATCAGATGGTTGTCATAAAAGCCCGTGCATAGTTTTATGTCAAAAATGTTCAATTAAGAGAACATTTTTGTTGTAGTAATACCTTGATTAAAGCGATGCGCACTGATGTATGCCGGGATAGTACCGGCAGTTCGGACAGGATTCAACTTTCGGTAAAATAGCCGACTTGATCATTTTTTTGTGTACGCAAAGTAAAAGTAAGTTAACAGGCTTACAAGAGGAGAAATTAGAGAATGAAAAAACTTTTAGCAATAGCACTAACTACAGTTTTTGTGCTGGCCCTGGCCACCTCCGTTTGCGCGGCGCCGAACACTAACAGGCGATGGAAATCTTATGAAGTCGATTCCGGTGTTATTGACCCTGCCGCCTATTACCATTACGAGCTCCAGGGACTTGATAAGGTTTGGCACACGGGAGGTAACTTCAGCAAAGGTGCAATCTATAAATCGCTGGAAGATCTTCTAATTGCAGAAGTAGCAGGTATTACCAGGCAAACATTAAGCGGTCTGTCAGCATCAGAAATAAGGGATATCGCTCATAAAAGAGATGTTACTTATTACATAACCGAAATAGATGGGTTGACCGACCAGATCTGGGCTGTACAGGTTGAAACTGAGCCCGGAGAGTCCGGCAGGTTGGTCCAGGATTTTGAAACGGCCTACGGACCCTATGGCGGTTTAATTAAAGATGCGGATGGCAGCGTGCCTTCCGGCGGGGAAGATAAATGGTTCTTCAAACCTGGTCAGGATGGCCAATGGCAAACTACTGTCGGTGAAGATTATGTAGGAAACTACTTCCATATGGATCAGCTGGCTTATACCTCAGACGGCACAATTAGACGCTATATGAGCATCAGCAGCCCATGGTCCCATGCTTTCCTCAAAGAAGATATGAGTATAGAAGGCAGGGCTGAAATTGCTGATTCATTTACGATGGATAATATCGCGCCCGGTGCGGAATTTTTTTCAGACTGGTGGAGCATGTTTTAAAAGCCAGTTATCAGCAAAACCCGCAGCTTGAATTTTAAAAGGAGAAAATATAAGTGAAAAAAACTTCAGCACTAGCGCTGGCCGTGATGTTCGTATTTTATTTAGCTTCCCCGGCTATAGCCCAGGGTATAAACCATAGTATTTCAGCACAATTAGAAGGAGAAATTGATTGGAAGTCTCAGGCAGGTCACCTCTGTAATACAGGTGCCGAACAGAAAAAGACAATAGTGGGTTCAGCCGAAATATTTGAGTTGGAAAGGTCGGTCGTGATGGCAGAAGGCCGCCTTACCGTTACTGATGTAAATGATTATATCGCAGGCCCTACCGGTCTGTCCGTTACCAGCATGATTGAACTCTGTGCTCCGTCGAAGCAAGAATATACTACTACTAAATATGTGCCGGTGGAGGGTGGTCTTGATGTAGAAAGTGTTGAGGCGATTACCGAAATAACTGTTGTTGCATGCACAGACTTTAATAATTTGCCCCTCCCCGGAACGGTTATGGTTACCCTTGATGATGACTCCACGATAGATTTTGATATTTACTGGTCGGGTGCCGAGGGTGATTACGATTGTAGGGTAGCGGGTGTATATTTTTTAGAAGGTGAGATAGTCAACTTGCCCGATTATGTGGATAACCCCGGTGGCATGGTGGCTGAAGTTGACGTTATTGGTACGGCAGGAGCTGCCGACTCAATATCGGTAGAAACACAGCCGACTTCAACAACAGCAGGAGAACCAATAGAAGGTCAACCTGAAGCATTCGTCACCGATGAATATGGTAATCCTGTAGAAGGCTTAGATGTAACAGTATCTGAAGCTGGTAGTTACGGCTTTGATGGTGGCGCCGACACAGTAACTACTGGAACTGACGGTATAGCCACATTTAATGACCTGGTAATTAATGAAGCAGGTGATTATCAGCTGGTATTTGATGCAGATGGCGTAACTGGCAATGCTGTTTCATATGAATTTAATGTGACGGCTGCAGCTGCCGACTCAGTATCGGTAGAAACACAGCCTACTGAAGCAACAGCAGGATATACAATAGAAGGTCAACCTGAAACACTTGTCACCGATGAATATGGCAATCCTGTAGAAGGCTTAGATGTAACAGTATCTGAAGCTGGAGGATATGCCTTTGATATGGGTACACTAACACAGTCTACCGGAGCTGATGGTATAGCCACATTTAATGACCTGGTTATTTATATTGCAGGTGATTATCGGCTGGTATTTGATGCTGATGGCGTAGCTGGCAATGCTGCTTCAAATGAATTTAATGTGACAGCTGCGGCTGCAGACTTAGTGTCAATAGAAACACAGCCTACTATAACAACAGCCGGATATACAATAGAAGGTCAACCTGAAGTACTTGTCACCGATGAATATGGCAATCCTGTAGAAGGCTTAGATGTAACAGTATCTGAAGCTGGTAGTTACGGCTTTGATGGTGGCACCGATACAGTAACTACCGGAGCTGACGGTATAGCCACTTTTAGTGACCTGGTTATTTATATTGCGGGTGATTATCAGCTGGTGTTTATTGCTGCTGGTGTAACTGACAAGACTGCTTCTAATGAATTTAATGTGACAGCTGCAGCAACGGATAGCATAGCCGCAAAAAATACCACAGCTACAGCAGGAGTAGAAGGAACAATTGAAGTAACAGCAACAGATCAATTTGGTAATGTAGTAGAAGGCGAGACCATCAGAACAGAAGACGCAGATGGGTTAGATGGTCTGGGTGGCACCGCTGATACGGATGAAAATGGTGTAGCTGCCTTCACCTTTAACGAGAAGACTGCAGGAGAATACACGCCAGAATTTTCCGCAGAAACAGAAGGAGTAGTTAATGATACTGCGACCGTGACGGTAGAGTCAGGAGAAGCTGCTGATTTATCGGTAACAGCAGTCGTATCTACAGTTACAGCAGATGGTAATGAAAAGCTGGAGTTCACTGTAACAGTAGAAGATGCGTACGGGAATCCAGTAGAAAACGTAGTGCTTATAACAACTGACAATGCAACAGGAACTGTCGACTATAACGGTGATGAGAGTCTAACTACTGATGCAAATGGTCAGGTAATAGTAACCGCTACCTCAACAGTTGCAAAAGATAATATAACCTTCACCTTCACTGAACAGCAAAGTGGAGATAAGCATTCTGACACAGCTACAGGTACATTTCTAGCGGGAGAAGCTTTCAGCGTTTATGTATCCGCTCCCGCCGACCAGACAGCAGGAGTGGAATTTGATATAGCTGGTACTATCTCAAATTTAGAAGATAAATTTGGAAATACAGTAGCAGATGGTTTTTATGAGGTAACAGTTACAAGTAATATGGAGGACGATGGGAGTCCGGAGGTAATATTTAATGCTGCTAATATGCAGTTTATAAATGGAATGCCAGATGCACCAATAAGAATAACACTTAGAAATGCAGCCGAACACACACTGACAGTAGATGTTGGAAATGTCTGGAATACAGCATCAGTAAAAGTAAAGCCTGCTGGTGTAGATCCAGACAAAAGTTCTGCAACAGCGGAATCTGTCGCAAATTATCAAAAAGTCATGAGAGCTTATGTCTATGATCAATATGATAATCCTATTACTGGCTTAGGAATGGATGATATACAAATAAAAAACATATACCAAAATGAGACACATACGCTGGCTCAAATGGATGATATATCGGTTTACTCTGTTATCAGTTTTGAGTATGTTCAAAATGGGGAGTATCGATGGACTATTGAGTCTACTGTGCCTATTGATCACTCTCAAGGGTGGGAAGTAATAGTGTTGTTGGTAAAAATTGGTTCAGGAGCACCTTGGAAATTCGTAAAATAAGCACGTCCAGAAGAATCAGCTGGGAATAAATAATTTATCCTGGCTGATTCTTTTTCTTATTGATAATAGAAAGCTAAAAAATCGCTATGGACAATGGGTGTCACCCTGCCTGATCATCTCGATCTTACTGCCTGCATCATTTTAGGCTTTAAAAAGATTTACAGCGCTTTTAAAAAGGTGCTTCTTGTAAAGAAAGCTGGTAAAGATCGAAAGAGGAGTAAAAACCTTAGAATCCGGTGATGAGCAAGACTGCCTGAAAAAAATTGCTAAATGAAGGCAGCTACAGCAAAGCAGCAGACAGGCAGGCCAGATCATCGACTTCAGCGCTGCCGCAGACGAACTTTTGGCCGTTCTTTAAGCGAAGCGAACTTGATCCGCAAAAGTTTGTCGTAGAGATGCCGCTCGAGGGCCTGGGCACTTGGCTTTTCGACCGGGTCCCGGTGCTTTGCTCTGATCAAGAATTATCATGTATTGGTTTAAAAACGCTTCTCCACCAAGCAGGAGTTGGTTGACTACCTGTCGAACCGGGGAGTGGAACTGGAAAGTGCTAAGTGCTCAATAGATCATTAAGCGGTTATTATAAACTATAATAGGGGATAATAAAAGCGGGACGAATTGATAGTACAGGGTGGCGTTAAACCAAAATTGATGAAAAGTGAAATTGGTGCAGGAAAAAAGTAATGGTCGCCATGAGCGGAGGGGTAGACAGCTCCGTAGCGGCCTTGCTTCTGG
>PWHA01000180.1 GCA_003554685.1 Halanaerobiaceae bacterium | reverse complement strand
TCTTTAAAAAATTTTACCTTAAAATCTCTTCAAATAATTCTATTTTCATCTCTTCAAATAATCTCTTTAAAAATTTTACCTTGAAAATCCGCCGTGTTATTTTCATATTTTGTTGTGCTCCTAAGGGGCATGGAGGTTTACCTTAAAAATTGGTTCATTAATTTTCATTCCTTGTTGTGTCCAATAGGAGCATGCGAGTTTACCTTGAAAATAATTTTACTCTAATAATCTTTGCTTGTTTACTTACTTGCTTACGATGCTTATGCTGCTTACGCCGCTTATGCCGCTTATGCCGCTTGATTTATTTACTTATAAACCTTCTGCCTGTTATTAAAAAGAATATCCTTCAGCTCATCAATCTCTTCCAGAGCCTGACCGGTGCCCCGGGCCACGCAGGTCATGGGATCATCAGCCAGAAATACCGGAACTTCAGTTTTATTGCTGATCAGTTTATCAAAATTTTTCAGCAGTGAACCGCCGCCGGTCATCATCACACCGCAGTCCATGATATCCGAAGAGAGTTCCGGAGGTGTGCGTTCCAGCACGGAATGAACCGCCTCCATAATGGAATCAATCGATTCCTGAATGGCGTCTCTGACTTCGCTGGAGGAAATCTCCTGATGGCGGGGCAGTCCTGACATCAGATCCCGGCCCCTCATCTCATAGGTTTCATCTTCTTCCACCAGGGCCGAACCTATCTCAAATTTAATTTCTTCAGCAGTTTTATCTCCAATCACCATATTATATTTTTCCCGGACAAATCTGACAATATCAGCATCCAGCTGATCACCACCCAGGCGAAGAGACTCGCTGACCACAATCCCCCCCAGGGAAATCACAGCGATTTCCGAGGTGCCGCCGCCAATATCAATGATCATGCTGCCGCTGGGCTCGGAAACCGGCATCCCGGCACCAATGGCGGCCGCCAGAGCCTCTTCAATTAGATAGGTCTTGCGGGCTCCCACCTGATTAGCAGCCTCTTCCACCGCCCGGCGCTCAACCTCGGTAATGCCGACCGGAATACAAACCATCAGCTCCGGCTTAAAGAGCGGCCTGGTTTTGACCACCTTGGAAATAAAGTGCTTTAACATAGCCTCGGTCATTTCAAAATCAGCAATAACGCCGTCCTTCAGGGGACGAATTGCAACAATGTGACCGGGGGTTCTCCCGATCATCCGCCGGGCCTCTTCTCCCACCGCCAGTGTTCTATTATCATTCTTATCAATTGCCACCACCGAAGGCTCCTGCAGCACAATCCCGTTTCCCTTCTGATAAACCAGCACATTGGCGGTTCCCAGATCTATACCTATTTTCTGTGATAAATTAAACATATATCCATCCTAACCTCCTCAGGCTGTAGTTACCTGGCTCTCAATAGTTTCTTTCACTCTTTCAATCTCTGCCCCCAGGCCGGTCAGTTTTTCTTCGATATCTTCATAGCCCCGTTCCACGTGGCTAATATTATCCACCGAGGTCACTCCCTCGGCTTTCAGACCGGCCAGAATCAAAGCTGCCCCGGCCCTTAGATCGGTAGCAGTAACATCCGCACCACTAAGGCTGGCCGGTTTAACCAGGGCGGAATTATCATCCAGATTGATTCTGGCTCCCATGGTTTTCAGTTCCTCAATATGCCTAAATCTATCTTCCCAGACGGTTTCAGTCACCACGCTGGCATTATCGGCCTGGGTCAGGAGAACCATCATCTGAGCCTGAAGATCGGTTGGAAAGCCCGGATAGGGCAGGGTCTTGATATCAACAGATTTCAGCTTCTCCGGAGCGGCAACCCTGACTCCGGCAATATCCTCCTCCAGAGCCACTCCCATCTCTTCCAGTTTGGCCAGCAGGGGCTTGATATGCTCAACCAGTACATTTTTTACATAAACATCTTTTCCCATCAGAGCTCCGGCAATAATATAGGTGCCGGCTTCTATCCTGTCCGGAATAATCCGGTGTTCCTCTCCCTGAAGTTCCTCTTCTCCTTCAATCCTGATAACATCGGTCCCCACACCTTTAATCTTCGCTCCCATAACTGTTAAATAGTTCGCCAGATCAACAATTTCCGGCTCCCGGGCGGCATTTTCGATTATCGTCTGCCCCTCGGCCCCGGTAGCCGCCAGCATGATATTGATGGTAGCGCCCACGCTGGGATAATCCAGATATATTCTGCTGCCCTTTAACTTCTCAGCTTTCAATTCCACAAAACCCTGGCTGATATCAACTTCAGCCCCCAGAGACTTAAACCCCTTAAGATGGAGATCAATTGGCCGGTTCCCGATACTGCAGCCCCCCGGCAGACTGGTTCTTGCCTGACCAGCCCGGGCCAGCATAACCCCCAGCATATAATAGGAGGCCCTAATTTTCCCGGCCAGCTCCGGATCAGTGGCAAAATGCTCCAGCCTTCTGGGATCTATCTCCATGGTATTATTTTCATAGTTTACTCTGGCTCCCATCTTACTAATTATCTTAGCCAGATTGCGAACATCCCTCAGATTCGGAATATCTTCCAGCCGACTGGGTCCCGAACCCAGCAGAGCCGCTGAAATAATCGGCAGCGCAGCATTTTTCGCCCCGCTAACCTTAACTGTGCCTGCCAGTTCATATCCGCCTTCTATGTAAAATTTCTTCACAATAACTCTCCCCTTATGTTCATTCTTTTTCATTCTTCATTTCATTCTTCATTTCATTCTTCATTTCATTCTTCATTTTGCATTTTCTTTTATTCTTCGTTTTGCATTTTCTTATTTTGCATTCTCTTGTAAGAGCTTTTTTCATTTATTTCACACCTACATTTTTTTACATCTTTTTTTATACTTTTCTATTGCTAAATTTACTTTCTTTTTTTTTAGATCACAGTATAACATCCGGTCATAACATTAACATCCCATCATAACATTCGAATAAAATCAAGATCCGGATAACATCCATTTTCATTATAACATCATATATCCTTCAGCCCAACCCGCAGCCCAACCCGCAGCCCAACCTGATCAGCCCTGGTTATGACAGTTTATCCTGATTCCAACCGGCTTGACCTGTCTGACCTGTCTCTTCCTCTTTTATATCTTTTTCTCTCTTTTTATATCTTTTTCTCTCTTCAGATTCCAGCTGTTATTTCCTGATTTTACCCGTTATCACCAGATTATACCCGGTATCAACAGATTATACCCGGTATCACCTGACTATACCCGGTATCAACAGATTATTCCCGTTATCAACAGATTATACCCGGTATCACCTGACTATACCCGGTATCAACAGATTATACCCGGTATCACCTGACTATCTTCGACATCCTCACGTCTTCCGATTCCAGTTTCGATTTCAGTGTTTTTCTCCCTGAATTTCAGCGCTCAATTTCCAGTAATAACAGCCTGATATTTAACCTGTTTTTACCGTTTTTACTGGTTTTTGCTGGTTTTTATTGATATTTACCAGTCTTTACTGATATTTACTGGTCTTTACTGTCCTTCATTGATCTTTAACAAAATTGATTTTTAACAGAAAAGTAACCGGCTTCATCATATTTCACATCAAGCAATATACCCAATTTCATAGAAAAAATAGGTATTATACTCTGCAAAAATACGCTTTGTTCTCTTATTTTACTCTTATACTCTTATAAACTATGCCTATATCGCATATAAATTATACCTATATCACAGCAATCATTGCGATCATATTTAATATCACAGTAATCATAGCAATCATATTTAATATCACAGTAATCATAGCAATCATATTTAATATCACAGCAATCATAGTAATCATATTGTAATCATATTTAAATCATAATAAATATACATAATTCACCATAAAACAATAAACAGCAAATCGCCTTTCTTGCCTTATTCTCCTACTTTACCTTATTATAAATAATTCTGCATAAAGAAGCAAAATCCTTTAAACTCAATATACTAATTATGCACTAATTTCACTTCCCTATCTCCTGTATATTATCAAACTCAGCGGCTTTCTGCAAATAAATTTTCTTTATCCTTTTTCCCCATCTTCCACACTATTATCAAACTTTTATCAAATCCTTGTCTCTGCCTGCATTTATCTGCTTATATCAGCTGATGCCTCTTAATCTGCCACAAAACTTCAGTTTCTTAAAATTTTCAAATTGATTTTGCTGGATTTCGCCACTGGATTTTCCTTCAAAAAAGCTCACTCAAAAAAATTCACTATTATAAAGCTCACATAAATTTATATTCCTCAGGCAGTTTATTCTGAGGTTATAGAAGAAGGACAGAATAAAGAAAAAACTGAAGAAATAGCCAGATAACTAAACAAAAAAATAGCCAGTTTAATCAATATAAAAACAGCAGCCTCCTCTGCCGGGACAGCTGCTGTTTTGCCGTTTTCATATTAATTTTTAAACTTTTCCATAAACTTCTTCATAAACTCCTTCTGTTTCATTAGCAAATACTTTTACTGCCTTCAGCTTGATTCTGAAAATCCCTACACAAACTTATATTTTTCATTAGCAAATACTTTTACTGTCTTCATGTTAATTTTGAAAACTTCTCCACAAATTTCTTCTTTCTAATTAGCAAATACTTTTACTGCCTTCATGTTAATTTTGAAAACTTCTCCACAAATTTCTTCTTTCTAATTAGCAAATACTTTTACTGCCTTCATGTTAATTTTGAAAACTTCTTCATAAACTCCTTATTTGTAATTAGCAAATACTTATACTCTTTTCAGCTTGATTCTGAAAACCCACATCAGATTTCCAGCTCCTGCTGCTATCCCTTGATCTGTTAAAATCCACTGAAACTCCAGCAGTATTTTCTCTAAAACTCATTATTTTCCCTAAAAATCATCCAACATCAAAATCCAGAATTAATCCCACATCAAAATTGATCCCGCTTCTCCACCGCATCAATTCTGGCTATGGCCCGCTCCAGGGCAGCCTGGGCCCGGGTTTCATCAAACCTGGCCCTTTCTTCCCGCAGCCTTCTCTCGGCCCGCTCCCGGGCCTCCCGGGCTCTTTCCACATCGATCTCCTCGGGCAGTTCGGCCGTCCGGACAATCACATTAATCTGATCCGGTTTAACCTCCAGAAAACCATCGCTGATGGG
>PWHA01000283.1 GCA_003554685.1 Halanaerobiaceae bacterium | reverse complement strand
CCCTCATAATCAGCGGGGGAATGAGGAGCATAACAGCTCCCACAATATGGAGAAGCTGAATCCCAAAAAACTGGCCGCTGTATCTCTTAAGGTAAAGTTGATAGAATTTGATAATCATTTCTCGGTAGCCGTAATTATACTGGTTTTCTTCTTTTTCTTTTTCACTAACTTCATTTTTATTTATGTTTTTGTCTTTTTTGCTCAAGATAATCTCCTCCCTAACCAGATAAGCTGGAAGCCTAGTTTTTAAGAGTATTTATACGATAACTCCATAAAAATTATATCACAGCAGATATTTGATAACAAATAAAAACTGCGCTTAAAACCCGATGCAGCTATATTTAAATCCAATCAGTCTTGAACACTGAAGGGCTGAAAAACCCCATCGTCCAGCTGAAAATATTCCAGCAGGGCATCTCTAATTCTGCAAGCAGCCTGACCATCTCCATAGGGGTTTGAGCTCCGAGTTGTTCTCCGGTAAAACTCCTCATCTTCCAGCAGACGACCAGCCAGCTCAATTATCTTCTTTCGTGAGGTGCCAGCTTTGAGAACAGTGCCGGCCTCAAGAGCTTCGGGCCGCTCAGTATCCTCTCTCAACAGTATTACCGGAACCCCCAATCCGGGAGCTTCCTCCTGAATTCCCCCGGAATCGGTCAGCACCAGCCGGGATTGATTAATCAGATTGATAAAGGTTTGATAATCCAGCGGCTCTAAAAGATGGATTCGGGGATGTTCCCCCAGCCTGCTCTCTGCCAGTCTCTGAACCCTGGGATTGAGATGAACCGGAAAGAAAAGTTCGACTTTGCTGTAAGTCGAAATCAGCTCCCAGACGGCTGTAAAAATCTCCTCCATCCTTTTCCCCAGATTTTCCCGGCGGTGGGCAGTCAGCAGGATGATTTTATGCCCTCTCTCCCGAGCTTCAGCCACAGGAATCTCCCGGGGGAATTGATAGCTTTCCTCTGAAATCATCCGGACTGCATCTATAACAGTATTTCCGGTGAGAAAGATTTTTTCTTCAGCTGCCCTTTCCCGGAGCAGATTCTGAAAGTTAAGGGGGGTCGGAGCAAAATAAATATCTGCCAGCTGATCTGTCAGGCTGCGATTCATCTCCTCAGGAAAGGGAGAAAATTTTTTGCCGGTTCTTAGTCCAGCTTCCACATGGCCGATAGGTATCTGCTGATAAAAGGCTGTTAGGGCTGCAGCCAGAGTTGTGGTTGTATCTCCATGAACCAGCACCAGTTCAGGTTTTTCCTGAGACAATATTTCTCCCAGACCTGAGATAATTCGGGAGGTTAGAGCCGCCAGTCTCTGCTCCGGTTCCATTAATTTGAGATCATAATCAGGCTTCAGAGAAAAAATATTAAGCACCTGATCCAGCATTTCCCGATGTTGGCCGGTAACTGCTGTGAGGTTGATAAAGCGCTCATCCTCTTCCAGCACCTTGATGACCGGAGCCAGTTTTATAGCCTCCGGTCTGGTGCCAAAGATAGTAATTATCTTCACAGGTTCTGCTTTCATAATTAAACCTCCCGGGTTGCTTGTGCTTTTTAATAGCTCCATCAGCTCTGACTTTTACCGGCTAATCCCTTTCTCCTTCTATATCTAAAAATAACTTATAAAATGGTATCTCAGCCCTGGCAATTACCCTGTTCAAAAAGAATATAAAATTTAGTTCCTTTTTCCTGTTCTTTTAAATTATAAACTACCAGCGGAGTAATGTCCAGCCCGGAAACCAGGGAGTTTTCTCCGATATTTGTGATATTTTTCTTTTATAGAATAAAAAAGGAAATTTGGCCGACATCTTGAATTATATTTCTGAGAACAATAAAATTTACTAAAAGGGGGAATCTTCATGCTGGATGCACTTCTCAATGTCAATGACGTGATCAACGAAATTGTCTGGGGACCGCCCTTTCTGGTGCTACTGCTAGGTACCGGGCTCTATCTTACAATCAGGTTAAACTTTTTTCAATTTACCCATCTCAAGGATGCCTGGGATCACAGTTTTGGCCGCCTCTTTCGCAAGGAGGAGGAAAAGGAGGGAGGAATTTTATCCTCTTTTCAGGCGGTTAGTTCGGCGATGGCAGCCACCCTGGGGGTAGGAAATATTGCCGGAGTCAGCACCGCTCTGGCTCTGGGTGGTCCAGGAGCTATGTTCTGGATGTGGATCTCGGCACTGGTTGGCATGGCTACCAAGTTTGGCGAAGCCGCACTGGGCCTGAAATATCGGACCGAGAGTGAAGATGAGGAAGGCAACCCTGTTATTTCTGGCGGAGTAATGTATTATATTGAAAAGGGTCTGGGACAGAACTGGAAATGGCTAGCTGTCATCTATGCCTTTCTGGCCGGGATCGCTGCTTTTGGGATAGGTAATATGGTGCAGTCCAATACTCTAGCCGATGCGGCCCAGGATGGTTTTGGTGTCCCTACCTATGTGACCGGCCTGGTGGTAGTTTTCTTTGTCGCCCTGGTAATCCTGGGTGGTATTAAAAGAATCGGTATAGTAGCTGAGCGACTTGTGCCTCTCATGGCAATACTCTACTTTGTAGGAGGACTGGTCATTCTGATACTTAATCTCGGTGCCATTCCTGGCGCTTTTAGAGATATTTTCTATTATGCTTTCAATCCAGCCTCGGCGGTAGGAGGCTTTGCTGGAGCAGCAGTCCGTCAGACAATCCAGTTTGGAGTTGCCCGGGGTATCTTTTCTAACGAAGCTGGACTGGGAGCTGCCTCCATCGTCCACGCTCAGGCTAAAAACACACCTGCCCGTCAGGGCATGTGGGGTATCTGGGAGGTTTTCATTGATACCATTATAGTTGCCACTATGACCGGGCTGATTATACTGGTTACCGGTTCACTGGAAACCGGCGCAACCGGAGCTGTCCTTGCCACAGAGGGTTTCAGCCGTGGGCTTCCTGGACCGGGTGGTTATATAATTAATATCAGCATTATTATCTTTGCCTACACAACCATGCTTACTTGGAGCTTCTACGGTGAAAAAAGCTGGGAATACATCTTTGGCCGGAAAATTGTCTTTCCCTACCGGCTGCTTTTCCTAGGATTCCTCTTCGTGGGAGCCATCGGAGCCCTAGAACCTATCTGGCTGCTGGCAGATACCATGAATGGTCTGATGGCAGCACCCAACCTGATTGCTCTAATTCTGCTGGCCAGATCCCTGGTAAAGGAAAAAGACAGTTTCCTGGATAGCAAACAGAGCGCAGCCTGATCTAATATGTCTGGCAATCTACCACAGTCTCTTGAGGTGTATAAACAAAAGAAATTTCATTAACAAATTTCTATCTACATTGAAAAATAACATTCTAAAACTGAATGATTACTCCCGGCCGATTTCGGCCGGGTTTTTTTCTGATATTTCAGGCTGGTTAACCTGCTTTTTTCATGATAAAATTATCTTACACCCCACTCAGGGAGGTGAAGAAGATGGGAATTTATTATAACTTTCCTGCTGAGGATAATATGCAGTGCCAGGTTAGGCTTTTCTGCTCCCGGGAAATCTATCAGGAGATTGAAGAAGAGGCCTTAAATCAGCTTCTGACTGCAGCCACTCTGCCCGGCATCGTGGCAGTGGTCGGCATGCCAGATCTCCACCAGGGTTACGGCCTGCCTATCGGAGGAGTGATGGCCAGCAAACCTGGCGGTCCGATTTCACCGGGCGCTGTGGGCTTTGATATTAACTGCGGGGTTCGTTTGATTAGAACCGGTCTCTCCCAGCAGGACTTAGAAAACCGGGAGGATGAAATATTAAAGCAGATCCAGCAGCGAATCCCTGCCGGCCTCGGTCAGAGCTCTAAACTAAAGTTTTCTTCCCGGGAATTTAATCAGATAATCAGTGAAGGAATACCGGCCCTTAATAAAATGGGAATAATCGACTCATTTCTCCCGGAAAACTGTGAAGATGGCGGCAGTTTTTCTGCAGCTGATCCTGCTGCTGTCTCCAGCAAAGCCCGGGAGAGAGGCATCACCCAGCTCAACACTCTGGGCTCTGGCAATCATTTTCTGGAAATACAGCAGGTGGCCTGGGCTGAGGAAAATAGCGGATTCTTTAAAGATGAGATTGTAATTATGCTCCATACCGGCTCCCGGGGTTTTGGTCATCAGATCTGCCAGGACTATCTTAAACTGGCCGAACAGCGGCGTCAGAAATACAATCTCAACTTCCCGGTGAAAAATCTGGCCTATCTGCCCTCAGAAAGCCCGGAGGGAAAGGACTATCTGGCTGCTATGGGCTGCGCTGCTAATTTTGCCTATGCCAACCGGGAACTGCTGACAGCCAGACTGAAAGAAATCTGGAGCGAGCTCTTTCCCGATTCTCAACTCAGGCTATTCTACGATCACACCCATAATATTGCCCGCTGGGAACAGCACCGGATTGACGACAAACTGCAGAAAGTGCTGATCCACCGCAAGGGAGCTACCCGGCTGGCAGCTGGAAAACCTGCTCTGATTCCCGGTTCAATGGGAACATCCAGTTATGTTGTCAGCTCTGCAGACAGCGAAAATACCCTGCTATCCTTGAAATCTACTGCTCATGGTGCCGGCCGCAGCATGAGCAGGACTCAGGCTAAAAAAACCATCACCCGGGAACAGCATCGTTCCAGCCTGGGAAGGGTTAAAGCAGTCTCTTCCAGCGGAGGCAGCATGCTGGATGAATCTCCCCGGGCCTACAAAGATATTTCTCTGGTAATCGATTCTCTTCAGCAGAGCGAACTGGCCCGACCTCTGGTCCGGATGAATCCCCTGCTTGTTTTAAAGGGATAGCAGACCAAAATAACACAATAAAAAGCCCCCTCAGAGAACAAAACGAGGGGGCTGGAATATATTGTTTATTTGTTTGTCTTTATTTGTTCGTCTAATTATCAGGATTTTATCCCTGGCTGACAGTTACAAAACTCCTGTTAGAACTCAGAGCCTACCTGCAGTCAAATCGCACTTTATTCAAAGGCTATGGCTGCCTCAGGAGCATTAACTTTAAAAGTCAGGCTTTCAAAGAGGAAAAGTTCCACTTCTTCCTCATTATGGCTCTTATAACCCAGGGAAATGTCCTTACCAACAAAGAGCTCAAAAT
>PWHA01000284.1 GCA_003554685.1 Halanaerobiaceae bacterium | reverse complement strand
TAAAGAAGGGTCTAATAAATAAGGACCTAATGAATAAAGATCTAATAAATAAGGATCCAAGAAAGAAGGATAAAGGATCCAAACAAAGAAAGATCTATGAAAACCTGGAACCGGGAGGAGGAAAAATGGCGGAAATTTTGATTGTGGCCGGGGAAACTTCTGGTGATATTTATGCTGCCCGGGTGGCTGAAGAGATTAAAAAAATAATTCCCGGCATTTCTCTGACCGGGATGGGAGGCAACCGGCTGGCCCGACAGGATCAGAGGCAGTATATTAAGACCGGACAGGGTGAGATTGGCGTGAGTGGCGGGATTAAAGGCATTAACCGCCATCTGGAAAAAATCAATACCCTGGTGGAAAAAGCTGAAGAAACCAGGCCTGATGCTGCTCTGCTGGTTGATTATTCTGGTTTCAACATGTATCTGGGCCGCAAATTGAGAAAAAAAGGTTTACCGGTGGTGCATTATATACCTCCCACAGCCTGGGTCTGGGGGAAGTGGCGGGCAAAGTGGCTGGCCCGGCTGGATATTAAGGTTGCCGCGATTTTTCCTCAGGAAAAAGAGATTTATCAGCAGGCCGGGGCCCGCTGTGAATTTGTTGGTCATCCGCTGCTGGATGAGATTTCCGTTCCACGAAAACAGCGGCCGGCCAGAGAAAATTTGAGCGATTATCTGGAATTGGCAGATCGGGGGAAGCTGGAAAAGGGCAGCAGGGTGCTGGCTTTGCTGCCGGGGAGCCGGGATCAGGAGATTGAAGTTTTAACCCGGCCCCTGCTGGAAGCTGCCCGGAGGCTGGATCGAGAATTTTCCCTGCGGGTAGTTTTGCCCCAAAACCTGGATCGGGATGCTTCGGAATTGACAGAAATGGCCTCAGGCTACCAGCTGGAGGTTGAGGTACTGGCTAACCGCAGCCGGGAGGTGCTGGCTGCCAGTGACCTGGCGGTGGTGGCTTCTGGCACTGCAACTCTGGAGGCTGTGCTGCTGAACTGCCCTCAGATTATTGTCTATCAGACCGGGAAGATGATCGAACTGCTGGGCAAGGTGCTGATAAGAACCGATCACATTGGCCTGCCTAATATTATTGCCGGCCGGGAAATAGCGCCGGAGTTGATGCAGGATGATGTCAAAGGTGATATAATATATAAAGAGGCAAGGAAGTTCTTTTTAAGTCCGGAGCCGATCCGGCAGCAGCTTGAGAGCTATCAGGAGGTGCGGAGAAAGCTGGGAGAACCCGGTGCTGCTGAAAGAACTGCCAGAATGGTGGTGGAAGAGGCCGGGCTTAGGTAAGTTGAGCGATATTTGTGAGAGGTCGGATGAAATTGAGCCGGATGAAGTTAAGCCGGATGAAGTTAAGCTGGATGAAAATGAGCTGGATGAAAATGAGTTAATTCCAATTGAGCTGGTTGATAGTGAGCAGGGTGCTTCGGGTTCCGGCGAAGCAAGCTGGGTAAAGCCAGGGGCTGAGCAGTCGGGCTGTATGAAGTCGGGTCTGGTATACAGCCTGGGAGTAAGAGACTGGGAGGAAGAACCGGGCAGGATGAGGGAGAGCCAAGCAATTCAGAGCCAGCTTAAACAGGCCTGGGTTAAGATATCGACTAAAATTAATAAAAAACGGGAGTTTACCAGGGTGAGCAGGAAATTAAAAAAGTTTATACCAACACTAAAGTTTTTACTATTTTTTGTTTTTTTCTTATCTTTACTATTGCCGGTGGGTTGTGAAAGGGAACCGGCTGAAGAGCAACCTTCTCCTGATCCTGAACCTCCCCAGCAGCATGAGGAGATGGTTGAGGAAGACAGGACTGATGTTGGAGATGAAATAGCTGAAGATAAAATAGTTGGAGATGAAATAGCTGGTGGGGAAATAATTGATGAAGAAATAATTGACAAGGAAAGTGTGGAAATAATTAGTGAGGAAATAATTGATGAAGTTTTATTGGATGAAGATGATTCCCTCGGACTGGAACCGGGGCAGATGGTCAGGGATGCCCGGCTGCGATTATACAGTGAGGATGGCAGCATCCGCTGGGAAGTCAGCTCTAAAGAAGCGGTTAGACGGGAAAGGGCTGCCGAGATCAGTTTCTATCCGGTTCTGGTTGATTCTTTTACCGGGGAGAATGGTAAATTTAACAGTGAGCCTGCCTATGAACTGGCAGGAGAAGAGGGACATTATTTAGAGGATGATCAGATTCTTACCCTTAAAGGTGATGCCAGACTGGAAAGCAGAGAGCTGCTGTTTTTATCTGCTGATATCAGCTGGCAGCTGGAGAGTAATTTGATTTTCTCCAGGGAGAAAACAATTATTAAAGGAAAAGATTTTTCTGCTTACGGTCAGGGTTTTGAAGCTGAAGCGGATTTAAGTAGATTGAATCTAAAGGGAAGCTCCGGGGAAAGAGCCCGGATTGTCTGGGAGGGCAGTATTCATGAAGAAAATACCGAGCAGTAATAATGGTTTAATTTATTCTGGGTATAAATTTAATTTCAGCAGTAAGGTATTTGCAGCAATTTTAGTGGCAATGCTGCTGTTGATAGTGGCAGTTACTCCATTACAGGCTTCCTATCAGGAGCTGGAAGGTGATGATATTTATATCTCAGCCCTGGAAGAGGAGGATGAATACCTCTTTGAAGTCAGGGGTAATGCCCTGTTTAAAACCAAAGATTTTGAGATAACTGGCGGGGAAGCAGATTTTCACAGTATAAGAGAAGAATTAGAGTTCAGGAGAAATGTAATTTTTTCCAGTGAAGATATCTGGGTTTCAGCCGATAAGCTATTTTATGAGCTGGCTCAGGAAAGGGCTCTTTTTAGCGGTGCAGCCCGTCTTAAGTATCAGGGTATGGATGCCACTGCGGAAGAGGTTGAACACCTGGGCCAGGAGGAGATGCTTTATCTCACCGGTGGAGTAGAAGGTGTTCGTAATGGCGAAGAGTTTTCTGCCCGGGAAGTTGAGATTAACCTGGCTGAGGAGAAAATCAACCTGAAAGGACAGGCCCGGATCTTGCTGCCAGGAGGTGGAGAATAATTTGCTGAAAACAAGGAAACTGGTTAAGAAATACGGAGATTTAAGGGCGGCAGATGAAGTGGACCTGGAGCTTAACCGGGGAGAAATCGTGGGTCTGCTGGGGCCCAATGGAGCCGGCAAAACAACTACTTTTTATATGATAGTAGGATTTATTGAACCTCTGAAAGGCCAAATTTTTCTTGACAGCAATGATATTACCGAGCTTCCGATGTATGAAAGAGCCCGTAAGGGGATTGGTTATTTGCCTCAGGAGGCTTCAATTTTTCGCAAGCTGACAGTGGAAGATAATCTCCTGGCAATTCTGGAGGGGCAGGGGCTGAGTGATCAAAAAGTCAGGGAAAAGGCTGATAATCTGATGAAAGAATTTTCTATAGACCATCTTAAAGATCGCTATGGTTATCAACTTTCCGGGGGAGAGAGGCGTCGGGTGGAAATTGCCCGGTCTCTGACCACTGACCCATCCTTTATTCTGCTGGATGAACCCTTTTCCGGGATTGATCCCATCAATGTTAATGATATTCAGGAGATTATTAAATATCTTAAGGATAAGGGTTTGGGCGTGCTGGTTACTGATCACAGTGTCAGGGAAACCCTGAATATTACCGACCGCTCCTATATTATGCATGAGGGAGAAATTTTGCTGTCGGGGAGCTCCGAGGAGATTGCCGAAGATGAAAGAGCAAGGCAGTTTTATCTGGGGGATAAGTTTAGAATGTAGTTTGAAGTGAGCTATAGAAATATTAGTAATTAAAGGGTGCTTATAAAGTGCAATAAACCTTGCAAAGAAACATATTATAAACTCTTTTATATTTATAAAGGTGCTATAAGCTTTATAAAGGTGCTATATGTTTTTATAAGTTGTGATGATCTTTTATATGTGGTGATGAGCTTTTATATGTGGTGATGAGTTAAATAAATTATAGCAGATGAGCTATATAAGCTATTGTAATTCCTGGGATAGTAACTTATGGGATTGAATTATATAAACAATAGTAATCTATGGTGAACCAAACCTGATAGTGGTTTGAGGTGGGGTTATGAAGATTTATTTTCGATATATCATAAAAGAGCTGATACAGCCTTTTATTTTCGGGATTGCGGCCTTTACCGCAATTTTTATCGGGACCGATACCATCTTTCGGCTGACAGATCTCTATATTCAGTATGATATTGGGCTGACGGGGCTGCTGGAGCTTTTCATTCTGAGTCTGCCACAGATAATTGTCTATACCTTTCCCATGGGAGCCCTGCTTGCCACCATTCTGGCCTACAGCCGGTTAAACGGGGACAGTGAAATAACTGCTTTTAGAGCTGGAGGTTTTAGCCTGAAACGTATGATTATTCCGGCACTTGTGCTGGGAATGGCTGTCAGTCTAGGAGCTATTGGTATTAATGAATTTGTGGTGCCGAGAGCCAACCACCAATTCAGACTTCTGGAGCATGAATTCAAGCACGGGGAGTTGCGTCCCCGGACTCAGCATGATCTGTTTCTAACTCCGCTGGACAGAGAAAGTGGAGGGCCGGATTTCATTCTTTACGCCAGATTATTTGATGCTGACAGGGGTGAGATGGAGTCGGTGGTGCTGCAGGAATATGAAAAGGGCAGTCCGGCAATCCTGATTGAGGCTGAACGGGCGATCTGGGAAAATGATAACTGGTATTTTTATGATGGTCATATGTATCAGATCCGGAGAGGGGTGCAGATTCCCCAGATGGAGTTTTCAGAATATATTGTCCGAACTGATATCTATGATCCCGAAGAAATTGCAAGGCTGGATCGAGATATTGATGAGATGAATATAAGGGAATTAAGTTATTATATTGAAAGGAGAAGGGCTGAAGGTCATGAGGCCTTTGAAGAGAGGGTTTTATGGCATCAGCATTTCTCCATACCCTTTGCCAGTTTTATTTTTGTTCTGCTGGCTGCTCCTCTGGGTTTGAAACCCAGGAGAGAAGGTGGCTCGGCAACCGGGATGGGTTTGAGTGTGATCATTATTTTCATCTATTATGGAATTATGACTTTTGGCGATGCTCTGGGAGGGCAGGGAACCATACCACCCTGGCTGGGAGCCTGGGGGCAGAACATCATTTTTCTGGCAGCCGGCCTTGTTATGCTCTATAAAATTGGGGAATAGTAAGTAAGTG
>PWHA01000214.1 GCA_003554685.1 Halanaerobiaceae bacterium | reverse complement strand
GTTAATTATAACGATGCCTTCGCCCGGATTTATGACAGGGTGATGTCCCGGGTACCCTACCGCTTCTGGTTTGAATTTCTCAAGACATTATTACGTTATCACGGTCAGGAGAAGCCGGAAAGGGTGCTGGAGCTGGCTTGCGGCACCGGCAGCATGATGGAGCATTTTTTAGAACAGGGCTCACTGGTGACCGGTATTGACAGGTCAGAGCCGATGCTGGTTGAAGCCCGGGAGAAACTTAAGGATTACCGGAACCGCCGGAGTCTGATTCAGGCCGATATCCGGGATTTTACAGTGGGAAATAATTTTGACCTGATCTACTCCATCTTTGACAGTTTAAATTATCTTCTGACAGAGGAAGATCTGTTTCAAACCTTTCAGAGTGCCAGAAACTGCCTGAAATCCGGGGGAGTTTTTATTTTTGATTATAATACCTGCAGCCGGCTGGAATCGATTGAATCGGGATATTTGACCTTCAGCGGCGATAATTACCACTGCATCTGGCAGGATATTGCCCGGCCGGCCCAGTGCAGCTGGCAGGTTAAACTGTCAATTACCTTTGAAGATCGCCCCGGGGTTTTTCAGGAACTTCATCAGGAGAAGGCTTTTCCCCTGAAAACGATCAGTCAGCTGCTGGAACAGGCAGGTTTTTCCAGGGTATTTTTCTACGGTCCTGCCAGGCTGAGAAGGGGAAAGGAAAGCCATAACCGGGTGTATTTTATAGCGGGCTCCCGAGAGCTTGAGCCGGGATCGCTGTCTGAGAGAATTGGCTGCCATTTCCGCTGGAGCTGGCAGGTCCTTAAACAACATTATTTGAATTTCAGGTAAGTGAATTTTTTAAATCATAAAAGCGAATAAGTGAATTTTTTAATACTTTACCACCCAGGAAAGAGAAATTTGCTTGAGACAGGATGACAGTTGAAATTGGCCTGGCTGCAATTGCTGTTCAGAGGAGGTATTTTTTGTGAATAATAAATTGATGACTGCAATAACTATAGCAATCCTGATTGCGGTGGTACTGTTCGGGTTTATATCCCAGCGTCAGGAGCAGGATGAGGAACTTAACCTGGAAGAATATGAAAATACAGCCATGATGCTCGATACCGTCAATACCATCAGAACCTACGGTCCGGGGGGCGAGGAAGCGGTTCAGCAGACCTTCAGCCGGCTGGAAGAGATTGAAGTTCTGCTGGATCTCTATGATGAAGAGAGCTCCTTAAACAGGATTAATGAAAATGCCGGCGGTGAGGCTGTGGACGTTGAACCCGACATGCTTGAGGTGCTGGAGATGGCGAAGGAATTTGCTGCAGAAAATGAAGGGGCCTTTGACCCCACCATTGGTGCCCTGACCCTGCTCTGGGGCTGGGGCAGTGAGGAGGGACCCTCTGTCCCGGCTCAGGAAGATATTGAGCAGGCTCTGGAACTGGTTGATTTTAATAAACTTGAGATATCGCGGGAAGAGCAGACTGCCCGGCTGGCAGAGGAGGGCATGATTCTTGATCTGGGAGCAATTGCCAAGGGTTATGCCGGTGACGAAGCGGTTGAGGTACTGCTGGAGAACGGAATTGAAAGAGCCTTTGTTAATCTGGGAGGAAATATTGTTCTGCTGGGAACCAAACCCGATGAAACTCCCTGGAGAATAGGCATTCAAAATCCCCGCTCGGATCGGGGCAGGGCAATGGGCAGCGTGGATATTGGCGAAGAGGATTTGATTGCCGGACAGATAGCTGTAGCCACCTCGGGAGATTACGAAAGATACTTTGAGGATAATGATACCAGATATCATCACATTATCGATCCCGAAACAGGCTATCCTTCCGAGGGAGGAGCTGTCAGCACCACGGTGGTTTCGGAGAACCCCTCCCGGATCGATGCTCTCTCCACAGGTCTTTTTGTTCTGGGCCTGGAGCGAGGCCTGGAGCTGGCTGAATCCCTGGAAGGGGTGGAGGCAGTTTTCATTACCGAGGAGAAGGAGGTCTATCTTACTTCGGGAATGGATGATAAGTTTCAGCTGATGAATGATGATTTTACTGTGGTGAATTAAAAGAGCCAAAAGCTTTAATACCAGCATTTGCAGAGAAATATGCAGAGGGACAGGTGGAGAGATTTATGCTGTCAGGAATTGATGAATACTTATTTTTTCTTATCTTTGAACTTTCCGGAGAAAGCCCGCTGCTGGGCAGTATTATGGTAGTAATAACTAACTGGTCATCCAGGATATTTGCTGTAATTTATCTGGCTGGCCTGGGAATGCTGCTGGTAAGAAGGAGTAAAAAGCTGATTCCCTTTTTAATTGCTCCGGCGGCGGCCTTAATCATGGTGCAGCTGATCCGGTATTTTTATGTGAGGCCCAGACCCTTTGTAGCCCTGGAGATTGAAAGCCTGATAAATCATGGGCCCACTGGCTCCTTTCCCAGCCGGCATGCTGTGGGTGCCTTTGTAATAGCAGCGGTTATCTGGCAGATTAATAAAAGGACAGGTAAGATTTTGTTTTTGCTGGCTGCTGTAACCGGATTATCCCGGGTGATGGTGGGAGTCCATTATCCCCTGGATATTATAGCAGGAGCCCTGCTGGCAGTGGCGACAGGTCTGGCAGCTTTTGCTATTCAGCAAAGGAGTCTGGCAGACGAAAGTAAAGAGTAAAGAATTTGAGAAAAGTCAATTTGTATTATTAAGTTAAATAAAAGCGAAATAATTCCAGGCAGCCAGATTGTTGTAGCATAATAATCAGCAGGCAGAAATTTTGTTATCACTTTATTGCCATTAAAATGAGCTGGAGGTGAAAGATTCATGGAAAAGGTAAATTGGGGTATTATGAGCACCGCATCGATTGTCAGGAAGAAGTTTCTGCCAGCCTTAGAAAAGGCTGAAAATGCCAGTTTTTTTGCTCTGGCCAGCCGCAGCAGAGAAAAAGCTGAAAAATTTGTTAAGGAGCATTCCCGCTCAGGCTGTGAGAGAATACATGCTTCCTATGAAGAGCTGCTGCAGGATGATGAGATTGATGCGATTTACATTCCACTGCCCAATAATTTACATTATGAGTGGACCCGAAAGGCCCTGGAGGCCGGCAAACATGTTCTCTGTGAGAAACCCATGGTAATGACTGCTGCTGAAGGGGAAGAGCTTTTTGCTCTGGCTGAGGAAAGGGATCGTTTTTTAATGGAGGGTTTCATGTATAGATTCAGACCACTAACCGAAAGAGTGATTGAGCTCTCCCGGGCTAAACTGGGAGAAATTCAGCTGGTCAGGGGAAGTTTTTGCTATCAAAGCGGCCGTCCGGCAGAGGATATCCGCTTTCGCAGCGAGGTCGGCGGCGGTGCCCTGCGGGATGTGGGCTGTTATCTGGTGGACTTTCTCGGCAATCTATTCCGCACCCGGCCTAAAATGGTATATAATAACACCATTCCAGCAGATCGCGGCGATGTTGATGGGCAGGGTTCAGCACTGCTGGTCTATGAGCCCAGGGCTGACAGGACCGAAAGCAGTACGGGGAGAAAGATACAGGTGAATCTCAACTACAGCATTACCATTCCCGGTAGCAAGGGTATTGAAATAGTCGGAACTGAAGGAAAATTGCTAGCCCCGGAGTTTTTTGAATGGAAAACCATGGGAAGGCGTTATATTCATCTGGAAAAGCAGGAGGAAGTTAATGAAATAACCCTGCCAGCAGTGGATCAGTTTAAAAATGAAGTGGAATATTTTTCCCGGACAGCTGCCGGCTGGCCTGCCGACAGGGAGGAAGCTCTGAAAACCAACCGCCTCACCCTTAATAATCTGGCCGTGATAGATGCCCTGATTGAGAGCGGAGAAAGCGGGAAGCCTGTGAACTGATTCTGCAGCAGGAAGAGGAACCCCGGTTACCATTCATATACCCTTAACCAAACTTGTTTCCGATTCAGCGGGAGAGGAGGAAGACTGATGTGCAGGGTTATGGTTGTTGATGATGAGCCTCTGGTTAGAGAGGCCATTGCCCATATTATCTCCTCGGAGTTTGACAGTGTTTATCTGGTGGGCAGTACAGGCAGCGGCGAGAAGGCAGTAGATCTGGCTCTGAAGGAAAGGCCTGACATAATTATCATGGATATTCGACTGGATGATCAGGATGGTTTTAAGGCCATTGAGGAGATCAAGGAATTCATGCCCGGCTGCGTAATGGTCGTGATCTCAGCCAATGACAGCTTCAGCTATGCCCGTCAGGCTCTCCGGCTGGGAGTTGCCGATTATATGCTTAAACCGCTCAATAAGCAGGATATAATCGATATTATTGACAATGCCTGTTTAAGAGTGGAAACAGAGGGCAGCCATACCTTTTTCCGCTGGCAGGATAAGGAAAGAGCAGGTAATTTAAGAACCATTCCCTTAGAATACAGCGGCGAGATCCCGCTGGATAAGGAAAGGGAGCTGCTGCAGTATATTAATTTAAAAAATTTCAGACAGGCCCGGGAAAAGTTAAATGAAATTTGTGAAAAGATCAGTTCTGATTTTTTCCGGGAAGAAATAAAAGATTACTGCCGGGAAATTTTAATTGTCATCATCCGCCAGATTTTTTCTTCCACTTCGATTGAAAAACTGGAATTTACCAGCAAGTTTAAACGGGACGAGATGATAGCAGCTCTGAGGAATGCTGATACAGGAGAAAGGGCTCAGGAAATTTTACAGGAGCATTTCCGGCAGCTGTTGCATTATCTGGAAAGGCGGGATAAAGAGGCAGCAGATGCCGATGATATTATGCATAAAGCCCGGCAGTATATTGAAGAAAATTATGACAGCCAGTTAAATTTAGAAGAGGTAGCGGGAGAAGTGGGCTTGAGCAGCAGCTATTTCAGCCGCAGTTTTAAAAAGAAATTTGGTATCAGCTTTACGGACTATTTGAATCAGCTGAGAGTGGACAGAGCCCGAAGACTGCTGCAGAGCAGCAGTAAAAATATATCGGAAATTGCGGCTGAGGTGGGGTATAATGACAGTAACTATTTCAGCAAGGTCTTTAAAAAGGAAGAAGGTCTGGCGCCTACTGAGTACCGCAAGGCTCAATCTTAAAAATATTGCCGCAAAATATTACTAAAACAGCTCAAATAATTACCTGAATTCCTCTAAACTTTCTCAAGGATAATCATAACTTTAAGAGAATTAAGTTATATGAAGATTCTAAATCAATTTCAACTCTGGAAGCTTCATATTTTAATTCAGAAACAAAAACTAAAAAGGAGGGATTTTTAGCATG
>PWHA01000156.1 GCA_003554685.1 Halanaerobiaceae bacterium | reverse complement strand
TGATGAGATCAATCGAGATGTGATAGAAAGCTTTAGGGAGTTTAAGTAATATATAGCAGAAATATAAGCTGCATTAGGAGTAGGAGGCAAACATTAATGGATATATTAAGAGTGGCCGCAAACTCCAATCCCAACTCACTAGCAGGGGCTCTAGCAGGTGTTATAAGAGAAGAAGGCTCAGCTGAAATGCAGGCAATTGGAGCTGGTGCAGTCAACCAGGCTGTTAAAGCTATAGCTATCTCCAGAGGATATATAGCACCATCAGGAGTGGATCTAATTTGTGTGCCTGGATTTGTTGATATTGAGATAGATGGCGAGGAGAGAACGGCGATCAAATTTGTTGTTGAACCGAGACGGAGGTAACGAGGTGGAGGTAAGGTGAAAAATTGAATAAGTTGCCTCAGTTCTATTTTAATTAAAGATTACCAAATCACAAATAGGGAATTAGATAAGTGACAACTATGTTAATATTATAGTATCGGAGTTCATTCGCCTATTTGTTTATATATTAATCAGATCTTGGGAAAATAATGGGGGCAAGTTTTTACACTAAAAATCCCTGTAATATCAGGGTTTGACGCATGGTAAGGCTAATATTATTGACAATACGGAGCTAACTTAGGGGGGTAGAATATGAACAATATAAAAGAAAATAGAAATTATCATATTGTAGGTTTTTTTATTGGTTTGTTAGGGGGGGTTTTTCGGGTTTGATCGTTTTTACAGGGGGCAATTTATAATTGGTTTTATTAAATTATTTATAACTACTGGGTCATGGTCGCTTTTTTTAACAGGAGAAGAACCATTATTAATTATAGGAGGATTAATTATAGGATTAATTATAGGCTTTAATTGGTGGTTAATTGATAATATTGTATGGGCAAAAGAAGCAGTTAGATTCCATAGGTTTATGATAAATGTAAACAAAAGCTCTGAAAGCACTGTCTCCCTAGAATAATGGAGTTTAAGAACAATTAGAAAGCATAAAAAGGCATGCTATAGCAGGCTAAAACTTTCATAAAAATGTGTTTACGAAAGACTGGAAAGGCAGGCTTTAGAGGAGCATATTGACAGCTTAAAACAGCAGGTTGACAGGCTTGAAAACCATCTCCAGGAGAAGGACAGGCAGTTAAGCAGGAAAGATAAGCAGGTAGAGAACTTTCAAGTTTTGCTGCAGCAGAGAGACCAGAAGGTGGAGCAGTTGGAGGGTGAGGTTTTGGAGCAAAAAAGGTTTGATGGATAAGATCAAGGATTATTTTGCAGGGGGAAAGGTTTGAAAAGTATAGAAAAAGCAGACTTTTCAGAACAAAAAAAGAGGCTGAATTTATAGAATTAGAATATAATCAGAAAATTTTATTTTATTAAAGCATTAGTTCATTATAAAAGCAGGATTCCCTGCTGTTTCCTTGAAGTTTAATATATAATATGGTTAGCCCAAAAAAAGGTTTGAATGCTCTTCATGCTACTATAAATAGCAGCAAGTAGGCCAATAATATACTACATGTAGTATGTATTTGGTTGTTAATTTGTGAAATAAACCTTTTTGTGGTTTAATCATAATATTAAAGTCAATAAAACTGCAGTAATATTGGCGCAGGAGGAGCAGGTATATTTTTTCCGGCAAATAAATGCCCCTGAAATTAAGCTATTGCTAAAATCAGCTGATACTCCAGGCGAATTTATCCGTCAAATTTTTTAGCAGGGGGTGTAACCATGGAGGAGTATCTTCGATTTATTATTTTTGCCCTGATCATTTTTTTTCTATCTTTTGTAGTTGTGGCAGCCGGGATTGGTCTTCTTTTTTCCGCCCAGACCCAGCTCTGGTCTAATATCCTGTCCTTTACCCAGAATTATCGTTCTTTGCTGATTTTCTGGTTTTCCCTATTCTTTATTGTTGTATTTGTAATTATGTTTTTGTTTTCCTTCTTTTATGACCGCATGGGTTAAAGGCCTAAAACTGCAGAAGTTACCACAGGAAAAAGATAACTCTCAATGATTATTTCAAAGTCAGCTAGGAGGTTATTTTGTGGAGAAAAAAATCAAGATGATTGAAAGTTTTATTCTGGAGAAAATGAAAAGTTCTCGTCTGCCGGCCTTGAGCCTGGGAATTATGCAGAAAGGAAAAGTAATTTATCAGCGGGGTTTTGGCCGCCGGAATCTGGAAGATGGTCAGCCTGCCACCCCGGATACTCTCTATGGTATTGGCAGTATTACCAAATCCTTTACCTGTCTGTCTCTCCTGCAGCTGCAGGAAGAGAGCCGGCTTTCGCTCTCCGACCCGGTAAGTGATTATCTTGATTTTAACCTGAAACCGGCCGGCAGGACAGTTGAAATCCAGCATCTAATGTCTCATACCAGCGGCATCCCTGGTCTGGCCTATGCAGAAGCTGCTATCTTAAATTCTGTTGGCGAAGAGGTTGAGGATGTTCCAGTTGGCGATGTCGAGGATATGCTGACTTTTATCAGGGAAAGCCAGGACTGGCTGGAGACCGAACCTGGAAAGCGCTGGTTTTATTTAAATGAAGGTTATGTTCTGCTGGGAGGTATAATTGCCAGAGTAAGCGGCATATCTTACCAAAAATATCTCAAAGAAAATATTTTTTCTCCCCTGGAGATGAACCGAACCTTTTTCTCCCGGGAAAATGTTGAAGCCGATAAAGATGCCGCCTGTCCCTATCTGGTAACTGATAATGAGCGAATTCCCCAGTCTTATCTATACGGCAGCATTACCAGTGATGGAGGGATTATCAGCAATGTTCAGGATATGCTGAAATATTTAAAACTGTTTCTTCAGAAAGAGGATAATGAAATTATTACTCCAGGTTCTTTAATCGAGATGATGCAGCCCAGAATCAATACCCCTTCCCTTCAGCTATATCAGGAAATTAACAATCAGAAAGTCGTAAAAGCTGATTATTCCCTGGATAACCATCCTGGTTATTATGGCCTGGGGCTCAGCATTGAAGAGGATTTTTTCGGCTACAGGAAAATTGGCCACGGCGGCAGTGTGCTGGTGGCCACCGCTCAGCTTAATTTTATTCCTGAAGAGGAACTGGGTCTGGTTCTGCTGGCCAATGGCAGCGGATATCCTTTGAGTCAGCTTTCCAGCTATCTCCTGGCTCTCTTACTTGAGGAAGATCCGGATCGGCTGGACTTCAGGCAGAGTGAAACCAGACTGGAAAAACTGACCGGTACTTATCAGGCCTTTCAGGGTAATTACAGCCTGGAAATTTCCCGGCAGGGTGATTTTTTAAAGCTTAAAAATATCAGCAGTTCGTTGGGTGATGAAGAGATTTTAATTCCGGACCGTCTGGCAGAGGAGAGAATAGAACTTTTTGCTCTCCAGGGAGGAAAAAAGCTGCCGGTTGAGTTTTACTTTCAGGAAGGAGAAACAGTTTTGCTGTATGGGCGCTATAAGTTGAAAAAAGTATCCGAGTTAGTCGACTAGCAAAAGCAGCTAAACTATCCGTTAAACTATCAGAATTTTACTGGAAAGAGGTGGTTCTAACATGTATACTCGAGTTACGCTCTGTGATCTGCCAACTCCGCTGCAGTATTTAGAGAAGCTCTCAGACCTTTATCATAACCAGATTTATATCAAAAGAGATGATCTGGCCGGTCCTGAACCGGGTGGCAATAAGGCCCGCAAGCTGGAGTTTATTCTGGGAGAAGCTAAAAAGCAGGGAGCCCGCCATTTAATTACCTGCGGCAGCACCTTTTCCAATCACTGCCGGCTGACCGCCATGGCAGCCCTGCAGCAGGGTCTGGATTGTACTCTGGTGCTCAATAAGCCTGAAGATGATTCCCGGGAAATTAAAAACCGGGGAAATTATTTTCTTTATAATTTGCTGGATGTTAATCTTGAGATTGTCAGCAGGTCAGAGCGGGAAGCGAGAATGGAGGAAGTTTATCAGGAATTAAACAACCGGGGAAAGAAACCCTATCTGATTCAGGGTGGGGGTTATGGCCGGGCCGGACTTCACGGTTATGTAGAGACTGCTGCTGAGATCAAACACCAGGCCCGGCTGCCGGAGGGGAGATTTGATTATCTATTTCTGGCCACAGGCACCGGCACCACCCAGGCCGGCCTGCTTATTGGCAACTATCTTCATCGCTGTGCTGAAACAATAATCGGGATAAGTGTGGAACCCACCAGTCAGCAGGGAGAACAGGAGATAAAAGAATGCCTGAAAGATTACTGTCAGCATCATAATCTTCCTGCAGAATTAATCTATCAGGATCTGATCCTGCTGGATGATTACATTGGCGCCGGTTATGGTATTATAGAGGATAATCTTATCGAAACAGTCTCCCGGGTGGCCAGGGAGGAAGCCATTCTGCTGGATCCCGTCTATACAGCCAAGGCCTTCCGGGGTATGGTGAATTTTCTGAAGAAAAAACAGATTCGCAATAAAAAAGTGCTATTTTTACATACAGGAGGATTGCCGATTCTCTTGAGCAGCAGTGAGCACTGGGATTTTAAATAAGCTTTTACCGGAGGATAAAAACCTGAGTGAGATTATTATCAATTATTATGCTAAAGAATGTGAAAAAATTAATAAATTATTCTGCTCTGCTGTTGATTTTTACCAGGATTTCATGATAAAATAGGTTCAAATAGCAGGTTAATCATGATTATAACCGGGATAGTACAAATATATACCATATTATTAAGCTTGAATGGACTATTTAGCAGTAATAGTTTGTGAAATAACTTACTTTTATTGTGAAAATAATATTTAGCTTTGACAAACAGTGATTATTTGATATAATAATCAGTGGGATTGTGCATTATGCTGGTGAAGATGGCTGACTTAATTTTTTAACAATTACAAATTTGTCTGACTCTAAAGGGAGTTTCTCACATACTTTTGTGGTTAATCTTATCTGTGATAATTTTTTTTGCATTATTTTACGTTATTTAGAAGGGGGCTGGTGTTAGAGCAAATAGTTGAATTTTAGATGCTGGAGCTTGCCGCTAAACTCATTGGGTTTTTTTGTTAAAGTTAGATATAATTTTATTCATTAACACAACCAGTTATCAATATAAGGAGGGCAGCTAAATGTCTAAAAAGAAAAAGAACGATAATACAAACGAAGTTGCGATTGACAAAGCTTCGTGTCAGGCTCTGGATTGCGCCAGCAGTGCCAATGTCCAGCTGGTCTGGGATCGCTATGAGCAGCAGTCACCCCACTGTAAATTCGGCACCGAAGGCCTCTGCTGCAGAATCTGTAATATGGGTCCCTGCCGGAT
>PWHA01000085.1 GCA_003554685.1 Halanaerobiaceae bacterium | reverse complement strand
CTATCTCATCACCAACCTCTATGGAACCGGATTCAATAGTGCCGGCCACTATCCGTCTGTCATCACCGCCTTTGGTGAACTTATAGACATCCTGCACCGGCATGCGAAAGGATTTATCTGCAGGCAGCTTCTCATTTTCAAAGCTTTCCAGGAGTTCAAGTACAGTTTCACCCTGATACCAGTTCATGTTGGGGGAAAGATCTATTAAATTATCTCCTTCAAAACCGCTTACGGGTACGAATGTTTCCGGCTCGATATCTATATCCTGCAGGAAGTTACTGTATTCTTCTTTTATTACTTCATATACTTCCTGATCATAATCGACCAGGTCCATCTTATTTACCAGCACTGCTATCTGGTCTATACCCAGCATGGACAGCATATATCCGTGCCGGCGGGAGTTTTCCTGCACTCCGGCCTCGGCATCTATAACCAGAAGCGCTGCCTCGGCTTTGGCTGCTCCCGTAACCATGTTTTTGAGAAACTCAATATGTCCGGGGGCATCCAGGATAATATACTTCCTGTAATCTGTCTCAAAAAATACACGGGCGGAATCTATGGTGATGCCCTGAGACTGTTCATCTTTTAGCGCATCCAGCAGGAAGGCATATTCAAAGGGTTTGGAGTTTTTGCGGCAGTTTTCCTTCACCTGTTCCAGCTTGCCCTCTGGCAAAGAATCAGTATCGGCTAAAAGCCTGCCGATGATTGTGCTTTTACCGTGATCTACGTGCCCGGCCATTACCAGCTTTATGTCCTGTTCTTCGGTTCCTACTTCTGTCTGCATATTACATATACCCCTCTCTGCGCAGTGATTCCAGTCCGCCGCCATCTTCTTCATCCTGGGCTCTGCCGTCTCTTTCTGCTATATCAGAAAACTTACCGGATTTTAATTCCTCTACAACTTCCTCCACATTGCTGGCGGTGGATTCTACAGTATCAGTACAGGGATAGCAGCCGAGTGAACGATATCTCTCACCTTCACCCCGATCAAAGTAAAGTGAAACCACAGGTATATTCTCTCTCTGGATATACTCCCAGATATCAACCTCGGTCCAGTCCAGTATAGGATGAATCCTGACATGGGTGCCGGGGGCAAAGTCAGTCTTGTACTGGCTCCAGAACTCGGGGGGCTGCTGGCTTACATGCCAGTCATTGTTCTCATCGCGGGCGGAAAAATATCTTTCTTTCGATCTTGATCCTTCTTCATCTGCTCTGCCGCCCACAATTACTCCAGTGTAAGGTTCTTTGTTATCATCTATCTCATACTCACCGGTGTTGTGATTCAATCGATAGCGAGGCCAGCTCCCGTCCAGGGTTCTTTTTAAAGCCTCGGTTTTCATGTTTTCACAGCATTCTAAATGTGAGGCATCTCCCTCGGGGAATGTCCGGTCTTCTTCTAAAGCTTCTTCATTGATCCCGTAGATCATCTCCAGCTCCCACTCTCTGGCCAGCTTATCTCTGTGCTCTATCATCTCCGGTATCATATAACCGGTATCTATGTGAACTAAAGGTATCGGTACATGACCGAAAAATGCCTTGCGGGCCAGCCACAGCATAACTGTGCTGTCCTTGCCCACTGACCACAGCATGGACAGGTTATCAAATTCGCTGTAGGCTTCACGCAATATGTGTATGCTTTTGTTTTCCAGACGGTCTAAGTGATTCATCTATTCTGCCTCCTATGAGTATTAGGGATTAATATTATCAATTAATTTTACAACATTCGCCCATATATTAACACATATTCGAGAATCTGTCACCAACAACTAAGTTCTGTTCCAGGGTGAATTGGAAAAATTATCTCATTCAAGTATTACTATCATCCAAATTGCTATCCACAATTAAGAAATTGTTTTTAATTACCAGATATATTACGATGCCAATAAATAATAAAGCAACCGCCAGTAATACCGGGGTCGAAAACCTAAATACCAGCAGTGATAACAATACTGTAATGACGTTAACCAGATATATCGTGTAAATAACCTGCCTGGTTGTAAAACCCTTTAAATCCTGCAGCAGGTTATAAAAATGACTTCTATCCGGTTTAAAAATTGGTTCTTCATGTATATAGCGTCTCACAATAGTTAAGGCGGTATCAAAGATAGGTATAAATAATATGAAAAAAACTATGTATCCTTTCTCCAAAAAATTAACAGATATAGTCTGTGTGATAATAACTGCCAGCAGGGCCAGTAAATAGCCTAACAGCAGGCTGCCGGTATCTCCCAGGAATATACTCGCCGGTGGATAGTTATAATATAAAAAGCCTGCTCCTGCCCCTAAAAAGGCTATTATCACCGCCATAAATACACTGCTTTCCAGTAAAACTAAAAACCCCACCATAGAGATGAAAAAGACTCCCGGAGCCAGACCATCCATTCCATCCAGCAAATTAAAGGCATTAACAAAGCCCACAATCCAGATTATGGTGGCTAAATAGTCAACAGCTGCTATATTTAATAGCTGAAAGTAAAAGCCCAAATAAACTGTTATTATTGCCAGCAATATCTGCAGAAGTAGTTTAACTTTAGGTCTTAGTTCTTTATAATCATCGATAAAACCAACTGACATCATTAAAAAAGCTAAAACAATAATTTTAAAACTGGTAATATTAAAACCGCTTAAAATATAATAAACTCCCAGGGCAAATAAACTGGCAAAATATACCGCCAGTCCTCCAGCTTTAGGAGTGGGATTTTCATGGATTTTTCTCTCATTGGGTCGATCCAAAATATTCAATCTCATTACTGCGGGCATTAAAATATAACAGACAAATAGACTGGCAAAAAACAACAAAAAAATATTAGCTGCTACCATAAGTCTTTACTTCCCTGTCAAATTCTTCTATTATTTCTTCATAAACATTCCAGGTGATATCTTCAACCATAGCAATTGTTTCCTCATCCAGCTTATCATAACCTTTTTCCACGCTGGCTGTAGATACATCAGCCACAAGTGAGCTTACATCCAGATCATCTTTATTAATTTCCATCCAGTCCAGCATTCTCTTCAACTTATTTTCAGGATTAAAAACAAAATTCTCATAAGCCACAGCGTGAACTCTATCCCTATTTAAGTTCCTAAGCACCTGTAGAGAGGTTTCTGCGCACTTCTTCCACTGCAGGGCACATATCCTTTCTACAGAACTTTCCCTGTCCAGCTCCTCATACATCCCTTTGAATTTTGGTCCCCAGAAAGCCAGCCTTTCCTGGCTGGAAAACAGCTTATAAACTCTGTTCCACAGATATTTTACAGCGTAATAGGGCACATCTTTTAGCGGCACAAACCTGGCTTTTTTAAGAATATATAATAAATCCAGAGAAGCTTTCCATCTTTTCCTGGCTGAAGTCACTACATCCACAGGGTTTCGAAACAAAAAAATGTATCTGGCTTCCGGTATTATTTCCTCCACAAAATCAACCCGCAGAGAATTGGCACAGGTTTTTTCCACTACATAATCTGATCCCGTCTTCCTCTGTAATTTATTAAACTGTTTTCTTATGTAGGTTTTATTCTTTTTATTAACATCTTCAGCTGTAAATTCATCCACAGGATTGGAGGCCTGTCCATAGCGCCATATGTAATTTATTTCATCACATGGCCAGGTATTCACCCCATCTATAGCTGTCAAAACATCCCTAAGCATATTTGTGCCAGATCTGGGAGCACCAATAATAATTACAGGTTGATAATCCTTGCCAGGTTTAACCATAACAACACCTCATATCTATATATCAAATCCCAATTTCCTGTATACTTCAAAATACTGTTTGGTAATCTCTTTTATATCAAACTCTGCTTCCACTCTTTTTCTGCCCTTAATCCCCATTTCTTTTCTCTTATCTTCCTCATCTACCAGTGATAATATTGCCTCAGCCAGGGCCTGACTGTCCCGCGGCGGAACTAATTTGCCGGTCTCACCGTCAATAACCGCTTCTCTACACCCGGGGGCATCCGTAGTTACCACCGGCTTACCGGTGGCTGCTGCCTCCAGCAAAACCCGGGGAACTCCCTCCCGATAAGAAGGCAGCACAAAAATATCAATTTCCTTTAATTTTTGTGACATATCATCTATGTAACCCAGAAATTCAATTACTCCTTCTTCCGCCTTTTCCTCAATCCATTTTCGAGATATGGAATCAGGATGATAAGGATCAAACTCGCCACCTATCTGAAACCTTATATTATCTCTTTTTGATTTTATAATCTCAGCAGCTTCTACATACTCTTCTACACCTTTTTCTCCCAGTAGTCTGGTAGCAATTAATACTTTTATATCCCTGTCATTACCATCATACCCCACAAATTCAAAATCATCAACCGCTATACCCGAGCTAACAATCAGTTCTGCTTTATCTGCACTTATCCAGTTATTATCTATAAATAACTGCCTATCATCTCTGTTCTGAAATATTACCTTATCACTTCTATTTAGAAAAAGATTATATCCAATACCACCTAATTTTTTCAATAAACCTCCAGCAATAAAGGGGTGACCCAAACCCGTAATAGTACTTACCATTTTTGTTTTGTTTGAAGCAAATATCGAAGCTGCATTGCCCAGAATAATTGGTTTGGCATGGAACTGATGAATCAAATCAGGCTTATATTTCCTATAAATACCAAGAGTTTTTATAAATGTTTTCGTATCATTATACAGGGAAAAACCCTCTCTATAAATATCTAAGTCTATAATCTCTGCTCCCAGTTCAGATAGTTTACGAGAATACTTATCATCAGAGGAAAATATCCCTACCTGCCAGCCTCTGTTTAAAAATCTTTCAATAATTAGTTTACGTGAACTATATAATGCATAACCTCTATTGGCAACAAAAATTACTTTTTTTGAGATGAGGTCTTCACCTTTCCTTTCTCTATTTCTTACATTTCATAATAATCTCGATACCATTCTATAAACTTCTTTAAACCTTCTTCCAGTGAAGTATCCGGTGCATAATCTATATCCTCAATTAAATCCTCCACATCAGCATACGTAATTTTCACATCCCCTGGCTGCATGGGTTTAAATTCTTTATCCGCTTCCATTTCCAGCTCTTCTTCTATGCATTCAATAAAATCCATGAGCTCTACAGGACTATTATTACCTATGTTATATATTCTATAAGGAGCTTTGCTGGTACCGGGATTAGGATCTTCACCATCCCAGTTTTCATCCGGTTCTGCTGGCTGAAAACAAAGCTTATATATTCCCTCCACTACATCATCAACATATGTGAAGTCTCGCTTCATATCTCCGTAGTTAAACACCT
>PWHA01000004.1 GCA_003554685.1 Halanaerobiaceae bacterium | reverse complement strand
TCAATTTTACCAGGTAATATTACGCCAGAGGATTTTTATTTTTTCTTCTCAAGTTTACAATTTATCACTTCATTTTTTCGTGTTATGTGCCCCTAAATATCTCCTGATATTAGGGGTTTTTATACTATAAGTCCATTAATATATGGTTTTATAAATTTTTTTATAAAATTTGTTTATTTATGAAGGAATATCAAAAATAATCCCGAATTTCATAATAATACAATAAAAGTCAAGAAAAGAGGTGAGCATATAACAATATCAATATCAACCAGTTTAACGATTGAAATGCAACAATAACAATATCAACCGCTTTAATGCAGGTTAATCGACCATGGCATTGAAATGCAATGATTTGAAATTCAATGATTTAAATGCCAGGATTTGTTTGTTATTTTAGGTAAAAACTGGCCTATGATAGGGGTTGATTGATATGTGATTAAAACAACTTAAACTAAAAAAATCTTGACTCGAGAGCCGGTAAATTTCTATAAAACAGGAGAAGTTGGGCAATACATAAAAATAATTTAACTTAAAAAGATAAAATTGATCTAAGCCTGCAAAGGCCATTTTACAAACTTCAACAAAAACAAAATTTTTATAAAGCTAGGATTAATTTCCCTATGTCTTCAAGAAAGCCGGGATGAATATTCCTGTGTCTTCAGGAGTAAAATATTATGTTATCAGGATTAAACTATTATGTTTTTAGGATTGAAATATTATGGAGGTGTTACTTTGTTGAAATCTAATAGTATATTTTCGCTATTGGTTGTTATTTTTTTGATTGCTGGTATGATTTTGTTTGGTACTACCGGAATTAATGCTTCGCCCAGATCTTTAAGTATGGGAGGAGTTGGAGTTATTGATTCGGGTGTTTCGGCAGTCTACTGGAATCCAGGTGCTGTTCATTTTGATAATGTTGGGATGTTTTCAATTGATCTGGGCTTTGCAGGAGGAGCCGGCAACAATCTGCTGGCTTATAATGAAATATTAGAGCTATTTGATGAAGATTTAGAAGAAGATGATTTTCTTGATCTTTTAGAAGAAATAGACAGAGATCTGTCTATTTATGGTGACTTTACTGGAGGTATAAAATTAAGAGTGGGACCTATTAATGATTTTACCGGTTCTGCCAGCTTATTTGCTGGGGGAGCAGGAGTATTTTCCAGTAATATACCGGCGGATCTCTTTGATGTGTTGGATATTATCGAGGAACTTGAAGAAGCAGAGGAAGAAGATTTTGAAGAAAATGATTTTGAGGAAATTAGCTTTGTAGCAGATGGAACAGAGTTTGGTGGAGGAATATACACTGATTTTGGTGCGAATCTATCCTATGATGTGACAGAACTATTGAGAAATAATATGATTAACGAGGGTAATGAGGATCTGGATATTAGTTCTGTTGCCATCGGAGGAAATCTTCGCTATATGAGCGGATTATTTGGCTCTGCTGCTTTCAATGGTAATATATCAATAGAAGAAGAGATTATTGATGAGATAATGGTCGTCATTAATGGAGAAGATTACAACTTAATTGAATATATGAATGATGATAATAATGATGATGAAAATGATGTTCTGGATGTTCCTCTACCTCATGGAGATTTAAGCCTTCAGGCTCAGGTATCCGAAAAGGAATCAGCAGGAGGCCTGGCATTTGACCTGGGAATCTTTACCGAAATTAATGACAGGATTAATCTGGGTTTTTCCGCCAGGAATATTATCGGCAGCCTTTCGACTGGTAGAGCCGATATTATGAGATATGAACTGCTTTTTGATAAAGATGAATTTCCTGGCAAATTGGAATATAAGTTACAGGAGATTATCGACGAAGAGGGTTATGAGGAACCAGAAGATATCACCGAAGATGATTTTACTAAGGCGGTTGAACAGATTCTGGAAGACGGAATAACAGAGGAAGAAATAATAGGCGATGCTGCCTACCGACTACCGCTAATTTTGAGCGCAGGAGGCTCAATGGAAGTTGCTGAAGACCTCAGAGTAGCCAGCAGTTTGACTTATGCCAGCCATTCAATTGGGGCAAATGATCTGCAGCTGTCTCTGGGAACTGAATCGCAGCATCTGGATCCCCTGCACCTGAGAGGAGGAATTAACTATTCCTCCCGGCGAGGTGGTTTTAAGCTTTCAGCTGGAGCAGGTCTGGCTGCTGAACCCTTTACAGCTGATCTGGCAATATCTGGATTGGGGGCTGTGATTGGGAATGCCCGGGATTTTGAAGCTGGCTTGAGCATGGGTTTGGAGTTTTAAATTTAATTTAAAATACCTATACTGAGAATATCCCCCTCACCATTTTGCTGCTCAGAATTATCAGGCCAGTGGTGAGGGGTTTTTATTTTATGATTGACATCTAGTGAGATAAATATATATCGCAAAATTAGAAGTTAGTACACTAACCAGAGTGAATAATAGATGTGTTAAAAAATGGCTGTAGATGTATTTTGAGCAAAAAACCTGAGCTGAAAATCATATTAAATTCACCTGGACTGCCGGAGCTGATATAAGAATGCCCTAACTAACACATGCAGGTTTTGTCCTTTTTATGGAGAATACTATATTTATACAGGTTTGTTAAGCTATAACAGGATTCAAGGAGAGTTTAAATGAAAGAGTCATAAGAGTTCATAAAATAAGAGCTCAATAAGATAAGAAGTCATAAGAAGAGGGTCTTAAAAGAGGGTTACAGGGTGATAGGAAGTCATAGGAGAGGATCACAAGTTGAGAGAAATTCACAGGAGAGATTCACAAGTTGATAGGAAGTCACAGAAGCTAAAAGGAAGTCACAGAAGCTAAAAGGAAGTCACAGAAGTTAAGAGGAAGTCACAAAAGGCAAGAGGAAGTCACAGGAGGTAAGAGGAGGAAACCGCATGTATTTAATCATTCAGAAACCTGTTATTTCAATTTATAAAAGAATTACCAGGGGAAACAGAAACTTATTTTTGTACTTTTTAAAGACTATGTTTTTAATTTTTTTGCTCCTATTTTCATTAACTGCCCTTTCCTCCTGCAGCCGGATTTCACCTGATTTTTATACTCTGGAAATAATTATTGGTCAGGAAAATACCGAGATAAACCGAGGTTACATAACAGTTCAGGGTGAAGGCATTGGGTCAGCAGATGAAGCCCTAGAGGTTCGGGATGAAGATAGCTTTTGCCTGGAAAGAGGTACAATTGTTACCCTTCAGGCTTATCCTCTTGAGGATTACAAGTTTTCCCGCTGGAATATAAATGGCCAGGATGCAGGAATTGAAGATAAAATCTCGCTGGAAATGACTGAGAATAAGACTGTCAGGGCATATTTTGGCCATCCAGATTCGGCAGAAATTACTGCAGAAATATCTTTAAAACACAGCTATCCCTTTTCACCCCTGGATAATTTTGAATCTCTGGAACCTGCTCCTGGACCAACTGTTAATGTAGCTGCCAGGCTTTCAACCGATCTTAATAAAACAAAGGAACAACCGGAAGTTCAAGAAATAATAGTTGCCTTTACCAGAGATACAGATCTTACAGATAAGAAAATTTCGCTTCAGTCACAGGGTTATCAGATAACCGACAGCAGCAGGGAAGGAAATTATCTTCTCATAAAACTCGATTCTCTTCCTGAACTCAGCACTCCCATTAGCTCCGGTTATTCTGATAATCAGTTACAGAAAGATGACGATATCTCCTGGCACATAAAGAACAACCAGGATCAGCTGCAGCAGCTTATTCAGCAATTCGAAAACCAGCCTGAAGTCCGTTATGCCGAACCAAATTACAGCTATCAGATTGCTTCAATTAAATATCCCGATGACACCTATTACAGTTATCAGTGGAACTATCCCCAGATTCGCCTGCCTCAGGCCTGGAACAGCATCACAGGCTCTGAGAGTGTCAGAATTGCAGTCCTGGATACCGGCATAGACAGCGAACATCCCGATCTGGCTGGCCAGATTGTTGAAAACGATGGTTACAACTTCACTGATGATGGAGACAGTGACGATTTTTCTGATAAAGCAGGGCATGGTACCCATGTAGCCGGCATCATCGCTGCTGCCACCAATAACAATCAGGGAGTAGCAGGAACTATCTGGCAGAGCAGCTTAGTACCGGTTAAGGTGATGAGCAACTCTTCTGGCAGGTGGAATGATATTGCTAAGGGTATCCGTTATGCCGCAGGCCTTTTAGAGGATACAGAAATATCTGAACCGGTTGATATAATAAATCTTTCTCTTGGTGGGGAAGGTGGTTCTAATGCTGTAGAAGAAGCTGTCCAGGATGCCAGTCAGGCAGGAGTTATACTCGTGGCAGCAGCTGGAAATGATGCTGATGATTTCCTATTATATCCGGCTGCCTATGATGAAGTTATATCAGTAGGTGCTGTTGATTATAACTATCCCGAAGAACCCAAACTGGCCCATTACTCCAACTACAGCTTTGAACTTGATATTCTAGCTCCTGGCGGTGATATGAAAGTTGACAGCAGCGATCGGGGAGTCAATGATGGTATTCTAAGCACCTATTTAACTGATGTAGATTCTGAAGAAGATTTCTCAAAGTACAGTTTCCTGGAGGGCACCTCAATGGCTGCTCCCCATATCAGTGGAGTCATTGGCTTGATGCTATCTCACGGGGTTCCCAGAGATTCAGAAAAAATCCGAAATATATTAAAAAATACCAGCCTTGAGCTTACTACTCTCTCAGATGATAATGATGATATCGATATTGGTGATACCGGTCTGGTAAATGCTTACTGGGCTCTGCATCAACCTGAAAAAATATCGGTAACTTTGAAGCATAAAGTAGAGGGAGAATTTCAGCAGTATAAGAAAGAGAACCTGCCCTTAAGGGGAGGAAATACTGCTTTTGTTGATTTACCTTCAGGTGAGTATCTGTTTCAGGTCCACCTCGATGTTCAAAATACAGGAAATATCGACCCTGGTGATTATTTCCTGGAATCAGACCCTGTTCTGATTGGTGTAGAAGAATCAATTAAAATTGATCTTAACTTAATTGAAAGAGAATGACTGAAAAATAATGAGATCTTCAAATCCAGAATAACCAGAGAATTAAACAGGACATTTGTCTTAATTGTAATTTTGCAAGAAACATACTATGAGAGAGTATTTTTAGACGAAAATTACTATAGATTAGTGGTTGCAAGAGTTTGAAAACAGTTGATTTATTATTTAGTTGTTTTATTATTAATCGGGAACTTTTTATGTTATAATTAAGATAAATAATATAGATTATCAACAAAATCAGGATAAAATAGCATCAGGAGGAGATGATAGCT
>PWHA01000357.1 GCA_003554685.1 Halanaerobiaceae bacterium | reverse complement strand
TCTTCCCAGGGCAGATCGGAATGATGATAGCGGCAGTAACAGTGATCCCAGTGCGGCTCATGGCCAAAATCCAGGCCGCTCATAAACTCCAGAAAGGTGTCCGCTAATTCCGGTTTTAGTTGCTTAACTCGAAAATCCGGAGATCGGTTATATGCTGGATCCGTTGAATCTGCTGAACTCGTTGAATCCCTTGAATCTGTTGAACCCTTTGAACCTGTTGATTTCGTTGAGTTCCTTGAATCCGTTGAATCTGATGAATCCGCTGATCCCAGAGAGTCTGACGATTTTTTTGATTCCAGAGAATCTGCTGAACTCGTTAAATCAGTTGTATTACTTGAATCCCTTGAATCCGCTGCTTTTGTTGAATCCATGGTATCCATAGGTTCTCTCCTCCAGTTTTTATCTGCTGATTACAAATCAGAAATTCCTGAGAATTCCCGGCACTCTAGAGATCCCGCATGGCCTCGGAAGGTTCGATATCGGCAGCCCGGCGGGCGGGAATAATGCAGGACAGGGTGGAGACAACCAGGCCGATGATAAAGGCCACCGCCAGGCTGTCCAGGGAAAACACCGGATATACCACAGAGTCAATCAGTGTTTCCCCGCCCATGGCATCCATTACGTCCCCGAAGTCAAGACCTGTGCGAGAAGTGACTGCCATAAGACCTCCACCAATCACAACTCCCAGCAGGCTGCCTAAAGCTCCCATTAAGCCACCCTCGGCGGTGAAGAGCAGGATAATTTCCCGTCGGCTTAACCCCAGAGCTGACATGGTGCCTATCTCCTTCGTTCTTTCCTTGATAACCATCTTTAATGTATTGATAATTACGATTGCCCCCAGAAAAACAATTCCCGCCATTACTATTAGTATAATGCGCTGATAGGCCATCAGCCACTCCACTATGCCGGCAGCATCTCTCCAGCTGCTTAGCTGATATCTCTCGGCTGCTCCCTTTTCCTCCAGCAGGCTCAAAATCTCTCCCCTGACGGGATCGACATTGTTACGGTCATGAGTAAAGAGGAGGAGCTCGGTGGCCTGTCCCGGCATATCCAGCATTTCTTGCGCCTGACTTAAGGAGACCAGGAAGGCGTTTTCATCAAAATAGGGAAGGCCGGTTTCAATTCTGCCGGTGATTGTAAAGGTAGTACCCCGGAAGGAGCGATAGGCGGTGTTATAGAGCAGAGTGATGGCATCACCCGTTTCATACCCCAGGTCATCCATAACCCTGCCTCCCAGGGCAATCTCTCGCGTGCCCGGTTCCGGCAGCCGCCCCTGACTGAGCTGACGGGGAAAATCGGTGAGCTGACTTTCCGCCTCAATATCAACCCCCCAGCCCTGCAGATGCTGCATATCCTCGCTGCGAGCATAGGCGGCGCCAAACCTGAGACGGGGCAGAGTGCCAGTAATATCCTCGCTGGCCGCAATTTCACTTCTCATGGCCTCTAAACCCTCCCCCTCCCATCCGTCAACGGGATGGAAAAGGGTCATGGTCCGCTCGCGGCGGGCATATTCGCTGTCCACCAGGCGCAGGTGTCCGGAATTGAGCTGGATAAAATTATTAAATGTTGATTCGCTGTAGCCCAGCAGCAGACCTCGATAAAAAATGCCGATAACCACAGCAATAACGATTGCCGAGATGGAAACCGCTGTGCGCAGTTTATGGCGGCGCAAATTTCTTAAAGCTATGGCCAGAATAAATTTCATCATGTTTCCTCCTCCAGCAAATTCTTCAGCCTGCCTCAGCCTGTCTTAGCCTGTCTGGTAATTCGTCACAGGTTTCAGTCGCGCAAAATGTCAGAGGGCTCCTTTCTGGCTCCCCAGTAGGCAGGGATAAGGGCAGCAAAAAAGGAAATGAGAACGGAGTAGACAAAGACAAAAAGGAAAGTGCCGGGATTCCAGTCCCCGTATATTATCGCCATGGATATGGGCAGATCAAATTCGCCTTCCATCCCGGCATAAATATTGATGCCGTAGGTCTGCAGCAGGAAAACCCCTAGCGCTCCCATAATGCAGCCCAGGATAGCCCCCAGCAAGCCAATGCCACCAGCTTCTAAAGCCAGCATCAAAGTTATCTCTTTTATTTTCATACCCAGAGCTTGCATGGTGCCGATCTCCTGCAGGCGCTCCAACACCATGAGAACGACCGTATTTATAATGCCGGCCATGGCCAGCAGCAGAATTATACCCAGGATTATTAAAAGCACCATCTGAGAATACTCCTCCATGATCCTCAGATCTTCAGCCCCCTGCTCCCAGGAATAGGCGGCGTATTCATTTGCCGCGGCTCCCAGGTAGGAGTTGATCTCCTCAGTCCGGGAGGCGGCCATATCCGGCCCTCCCAGAATTAGAGAGAGGTGACTGTAATAATTTTCAGCTTCCAGCGCCCGCTGAGCTGTTGTAAGCGGGAGATAGACAAAATATTCATCAAGTCGAGGATTGGGGGTGTCCAGCAGCCCGGCCACGGTCAGGTCGATTACATTGAAAGCTTCCCGGCGGGTGCGCACAATTAACATGAAGGAGTCTCCCACTTCCAGCAGCATATCCTCGGCCAGTTTTTTGCCGATCACCGCCTGTTCTTCCCCGGCAGAAAAGAAAGAACCCTCCACCAGGGATTCTTCAAGACGAAAATGCTGCAGTTCTCTTGCGGGATCAATACCGCGGCCAACCACGGGCAGATCATCCCGGCCGTCACTTAACTCCGCAGTAAAATCCAGGCGGGGAGAGGCTCCTATAACTCCGGGCATATCGAGAATTCCCGCTTTTAAATCCTCCTCAAGAGAGATTAAACTGTCCAGGGGATATTTTTCCCGTTCCTGCCAGTGTGCGGGGCTGGTTATCTGGATGTGACCAAACTCGTAATCTGTGATATTTTGATAGGAAGATTCCATCATCCCCGTAATCAAAGCATCGGCAAAGATATAAAAAAAGATAACAGCAGCTATAACCAGGGCAGTATATAAGGTCCTTTTCTTCTGGCGGGCTAAATTGCGCAGCGCCATTTTCAGTAAAAACATAAAGGCCCCTCCCATGGGCGTTCTTTCAGAGATCATTTGACATTAACGCAGCTTACGTATTGTCAAGAATATTCTCTTTACCTCTCGATGTATGTTTTCCTAGATTGCTTGACAGAACCTATCTCTCGATGTTCTTTCATTGCTCAGAGATCTATTGACATTACATGCCTCTTAACAATTTTCTTCAGAGATCCTGTGAAATTCCCGATCATCTTGTTAGTTTCCTTTAGAGAAACTGTGACATTACCTGCCTCTCGACCGTGTACCTCGCTACGTTATTTCAGAGAATTTTTGATATTACCCTTATTTCTTCTATTTCTTAAGAGGAGGTACTCTTCTTCTTAAGGGGAGGTACTCTTCTCAGCAGCTGAAGAAGACAGCTCAAACCTATCTCTCTTTTGCCACAGCCGGCGCAGGGAACTTTCTGCCACTTTTCCCAGCACCAGACTATCTTTCTCTATGCCCATGACTCTTTCCAGAATACGCTGCATAAACTTATATCTAGCTATGAGATTTTCCAGCGCCTCTTCACTGCCACTTTGAAAAGCCCTGATAAAACTCTCTCCAATCTCCCGGCCGTATATATGGAAGAATTTCAAAAAAAATCCGGCTACCTCCCCGGGGTCTTCAACTGCAAATGAGCCCTCTGCCACACCTTCTTCAATTAGAGAGCGCATCAGCGGCTTCATCTGTTTTTCGGTATAATCTAAAACCTTTTTCTCCATTCTGATATTTTTATCACCGGTGTACATACCCTGCATGAGCGTGCTGTACTCCTCGAGCCTCTCTTCCTTATAGCGGGATATTTCCTCCAGATAGAGATTTAATTTTTTCAGAGCAGTTAAATCATCCAGGGAAAATATGCGGCGGGGAACCTCCAGGCTGCGCTCTAAAGTCCTGCTGGCCACTGCCTCCAGGACCTCTTCCTTTGAGGAAAAATAGTGGTAAAATGTCCCTTTGGAAATATCCAGTTGATCAATTATGGAGCGCACTGAGGTCTCCTCATAGCCCTGTTTTTGAAAAAGTTCGGCGGCAGCAGCTGTTATCTCCTGCCTTCTTTCCTCCGGGGAGAGTTTCTTTGTCATTCTGCCCACATCTCCTTCCTGTCAGCGCCGATGCTTTCTATACCATCGGTCTAGACCGACCGTCAGTTTAGTAACCAAATAGTACCATGTTTTACCGATTTAGTCAAGCAGTTATCAGCAGTCAGCCACCCGGGGGATCTTTCCAGCAACAGTTAATGCACAGAAACAATTAGTTCCACAGAAACAGTTAATGTCACAGGAACAGTTAGTGCCACAGAAAGAGCTGGTGCCACAGAAGCAATAAAGCCACAGTAACAGTTAGTACCATAGGAACAGTTGATGCCCCTGGAACAGGAAATCCCTGCTTCTCTATTGTGACCAAAATTTGTGACCTAAATTTGTGCTGTGCCCTTCATTATATACCCTGTATTTATCCCTGTATTTATACCCTGGAATAAAACCCTATAATTTTGCCCTGGATTAACGCTTTACAGTTCTGTCCGGTATTTACACCCTGCAGTTCCGTTCTTGATTAACGCTCTATAGTACTGTTCAGTATAAACGCCCTGCAGTTCTACCCTGGATTTACGCCCTGAAGTTTTCTTTCCTGCTTTTCTGCCCTATATGCAGCACAGTCACTCCATTTAAAAATTCTCTGTAATGAACATCTTGAAAGCCTCTGCTGGCAAAAATCTTCCGCAGGGACTCCTGGTCGGGAAAGCTCTTGAGAGAGCTCGATAGATATTTATATGGTTTTTTGTCTTCTAATATAAACCCTGCCAGCCGGGGCATTATGCGGTGGAAATAGAAACCATATAACCGGCGAAAAAGCTTATTTCTGGGTCGGCCCAGATCAAGAGAGGCCGCTTTTCCTCCCGGTTTTAAGACCCGGAGCATCTCGTCTATGGCCTTCTCCATTCTGACAATATTGCGCAGGCCAAAAGCGACCGTGACAACGTCAAATTGATCGGAAGCAAAATCCAGATCAGCAGCATCGCCGGTTCGAAATTCCACATTTTCCAGCCCTTTTTCTGCGGTCAGGCTGCGCGCTCTTTTTATCATCCCCTCGGAAAAATCCAGACCGATAACTTTTCCTTCCGGCATATAACTGGCGATTTCCCGGGTCAAATTGCCAGGGCCGCAGCATATATCCAGAACCCGCCCGTATTTCGGGGGGTTAATTATCCGGACAGATTTCCGGCGCCACCTGTTAATCTGACCAAAAGAGATAATCTTGTTGAAAAACTCATATT
>PWHA01000202.1 GCA_003554685.1 Halanaerobiaceae bacterium | reverse complement strand
AGGTGATCATCACCGGCTGTGGTCATCCGGATTTAGCTGCACTAAGAGAGATGGCCGGCAAAATTGGGACAGAAAAAATCTATGCTCTGGTTGGTGGACTTCACCTGCCCGTAAAGCGGGGGAGAGTGAGAAAAGCCGGTATCGATATGCAGAGAATAATAGGGACAGGCCTGCCCCCCTGGCAGCAGCCCGGCGAGGAGGAGTTGAGCAGAACTATCTCTCTGCTCAATGAAATCAACCCGGAGCGTGTTCTGCTCTCTCCCCATGACAGCAGTGATTTTGCCCTTGATTTTCTCAGCAGCAAACTCACAGCTGAGACAGAAATTTTAAAGAGCGGTGATACCTTCCAGCTTTAATGTCAGTGCCGGCATCCGCCCTCACCATGTCGACCATAATGGTCATCATGATCACAGATGTTATCACTGACCTTCAGACTGTCATTTAAATAAGCCCTGACACAGGATTCAACTTCTCCCTGAGCCCCGGTCACAACTTCAATATCATTTTTCTGAAATAGATTAACCGCCTTTATACCCATCCCCCCGGCAAGTATGCAGTCAACACCTCTGTCATTGAGAAATCGGGGTAAAAATCCTGGCCTGTGCCCGGGGTTTTCGATGACTTTCTTTTCCTCTATCTGAGTGCCGCCAGCCTGAAAAATAGTATATTGTGGACATCGCCCAAAATGAGCAGCCACCCTTCCCTCTTCAGTTGGAACTGCAATTTTCTTCATTGCTACCACCTCTGCATTATAATTTTTTGATACTTATTGTATAATTTTTTTCTGTAAAAACTCTTTTTCTGTCCGTGCCCATATCTTTCTTAAACTTATTGCAATCCTGCTGCTCTCCGCAAATTCAACTACCAGCTCTCCTTTTTTCATGGCTCTCACTGCAGTTTCATCGAAAGGGGCACTGCCCAGGATGGGAATATCATTTTCCTGACAGTAATCAATTATATAGTTGGTCAGCTCTATATTTATATCATATTTATTTATCACCATAAATGCCGGCAGGGAAAAATGTGCTGTGACTTCAAGTATTCTCTTCATATCAGAAATTCCAGACTCTGTTGGTTCAGAAACTATGAGGGCTCCGTCAGCCCCGCCCAGAGACGCTATCACGGGACAGCCTATACCGGGCGAACCATCGATAAGAAGCAGACCATAACCTTTCTCCTCCGCCAGGTTTTCCGCCTCTTCTCTAACTCTGCTGACCAGCCTGCCCGAATTTTCTGCTCCAATTTTCAGTCGGGCATGAACCATGGGGCCTGTCCGCGAACTTGAATAAAAGATAACTCCTGTTATATTTTTAACGAGTCTGAGCGCGGCTTCCGGACACCTGGCCACACAGAGACCGCAGCCATCACATCTATAGTCTATTATCTCGTTATCAGAATTGATAGCCTTAAAATTGCACAGCTCCCGGCATATTCCGCAATCCGTACATCTATCATGGTCTTTTACAGCCAGTCTGCCTCCCAGGTAATCCTCGTGATGGATGACCTCCGGCGACATCAACAGATGAAGGTTGGGTGCATCCACATCACAGTCAGCCAGAACAGCTTTTCCCGCCAGGAAAGCCAGATTGGCCACAAATGTGGTTTTTCCTGTTCCACCTTTGCCACTGATAACTGTCAACTTTTTCATGCTGTTATCCCCTCGATATCAGCCATCAAATCCACAAATTTCTCCCGCCATTCTTTCATTTCCTTTACAAAGGGTTTGCCCCGGGAGTAAAGAACGGCAATTTTTCTGCTGAAAGGAATCTTCAGTAATATCTTTATGTGTTTATCCTGACAGTAATCTTCGATAATCTCATCTCCCTCAGGATCTGAACGGTTTATGATAACACCATAAGGTATATCCAATTTTTCAGCCAGCTCTACTGCTATTTTCAGATCATGCAGCCCAAATGGTGTTGGTTCTGTCACCAGCAGGATAAAGTCACTATTAACTGCACTCTCAATAACCGAACAACTGGCTCCCGGAGGAGCATCGATTATTACTGTCCTCTCCTCATTTATTTCTTTTTTCAGTTCTTCAATCAACGGCACGGCTGATGCTTCACCTATGGTCATCTCACCCTGCCAGAATTCCATGCTGTCACAATCATCTCTGGCGTTTATCTTCCCCCAATTGATTTTTCCCACCTGCCTTTTTTTATCAGAAATGGCATCTTCAGGGCAGATTATTTTGCAACCACCGCAGCTGCCGCAGAGCTCGGGATAGACGTATAATTTTTCACCCAGCACGGCAAGAGCATTATATTCACAAAAATCTATGCACTCCCTGCACCTGTTGCATTTATCGTGGTCTATCTCAGGTATATTACGCCAGACTATTTTTTCCTCTTCGGAAAGTTCAGGCCGCAAAAAGATGGCGGAGTTGGGTTCTTCCACATCAGCATCTATAAACTGCACACCTTGCAGTGAGAGGGCCATATTAGTGGCAATTGTAGTTTTACCGGTCCCTCCCTTGCCACTCATCACTGTGATTTGCATATGATCCCCCTATTTCCGGCCTGGATGCTTTCCACCCGTTGGCCCCCCGGACTTTGTAAGCTCATCATTTTCAAAAGCGGTGAGCGCATTTTTAATGGTGTTATCATCGGTCAAATATATATCAATACCAGCTTCCTGTAACCCTCTAAAAGCCTTAGGCCCCACTCTCCCGGTGATTAAAACCTCGATATCTTTATCCACCAGGGTCTGCACAGCCTGCACTCCTGCTCCGTGGCTGGTATCAGATCCCTGATTTTTAATAAATTCTATGCTCTCATCATCTCTGTTGAAAATAACAAAATACGAAGATCGACCAAAGCGCGGATCCACCCTGACAACATCAGTTGATCCCTGATTCTCGGCAGTAATAGCAATCTTCATCATCTACACCTCCATTTTTTATACCGACAACCCTGACAGCAGCCATAAAATTTTTCGATTATCTTTCAACAGTTACTGTATATTATTCCGTAATTTTATGGCCTCTGTCCTTTAATCTTCTCTCAAGTTTATCAATCTGCTCTAAATCACTCATACAAAGAATAGACCCCTTAAAAAAATTTTGTCTACTCCGCCCACAGGGACGGAGTAGACTGAGGGCATCTCTAGTCTGCCTCTGTTTCCAGCTGATTGATTCTCTCTCTGACAGCATTCAGACTAACCTCCAGTTCTTCAGCGGTTCTCTCTAAATTTTCCAATTCCTGTTCACTAACCTCATCTTCAGAAAGCTTCGGACCATAATACCGGGGACTTCTGATATGAACGGGTGGCGTTCCAGCCGGTCTAACCGCTCCTCTTCCGCCGCCCGGACCTCTGCCGCCCCGATAGCCGCGGGCCAGTCCTAAACCCTTCCCTGCGGCAAGATTGGCACAACCGGGAACATTATATCCTGCACAGTAGCCAGCACCTCTCCCTGTCAGGGGACCTCTTCCAGCAGGTCCAGTGCCATCTCCACGTGGCATAATTAACACCCTCCTTTTTCTCTTCCTCTTTTGAGCATTTGTTCATTTCAATTATATCCTAACATAGTTTCAAACATATGTCAAGAACGAATAAAATAAAACTGGAACCTGATCTCTGGAGGCAGATTGAGTCTATTGCCTGCAGTTTTCATTGGTTCCAGTTTAGTTGAAAAAATATGCTGACTGAATCCTCAAATCAAAAGTTGATAATTGACAATATGGTCTCTCACTCACATTCCTGACATCTGGGCTGACCATGCCGATGTCTGCCGGGATGGGACTCTTTTAGATCCCTGCCGCACTCGCCGCAGCGGGGCTGCAGGCGATAGCTGCCACCCTCGAATTTAAGAGATTTTCCCTCAATCAGAGCTTCGGCGATTTTTTGACGGGCTTCGGTCAAAATGCGCTGAAAGGTGGGGCGGGAAACCTCCATTTTATCAGCAGCTTCCTGCTGATTTAAACCCTCCAGATCTTTAAGCCGCACTGCCTCCACTTCTTCAAAGGTGAGTGAGACTCTCTCCAGTCTGGCATTGGGAATGCCGGCAGGTTTATAAAATTTGGATTCCGGTATATTTTCAATTCTTCTCTCCTTTTTCGGTCTGACCATGTTTATCACTCCATTGTTTTCTTTTTATGACTTAATTATAGCAGAGTTATAAACTAAAGTTCAAATCAGATCACACTCATCTGGAAGATTTAAGCCTAAATGGAGAAAATTTGGTATTTGGCCGGTAAGATACTCAGGGCTTGGAAAGAATACAAAGGCCCAGGTAAATTATTTCACTTGATATCCATATAAAGTGTGATAACATGTTACTAGAATAACTTAATACTATAATTCCAAACTAGGAGTGGTAAAAAGTGAAAAAAGGTTTAATCTTAATCCTGGCAGTTGCAGTAATATTTGGAGTTGGTTTTACTGCCATGGCAGAAACAAGAGAATTTACTGGCTATTCTGATGCAAATGAACATGGTTACGTGGAAGCGGTAGTGACACTCAATGGTGACAGCATTACTGGAATTGAGCTTACGGAATATACTGAGCTGGGCGAAGCTAAAGGTGAAGGTTATCCTTTAGATGAATGGCATGAAGCTATGGAAGTTTTGCCTGAGCGTTTTATAAACGCTGATTCTGCTGATATAGATACTTACACAGGTGCCACAGGAACAAGTGAAAAAGCCATCCAGGCAGTAGAAAGAGCTCTTGATAAAGCTGAAGGTATAGAACAGTTTGACGGCACCTTCTTAGGAGTATCAGAAGTTAGTGAAAGAGGCAATAGAGGCATCGCCTGGGTAACAGTAGAAGGCAATGATATTGTTAACGTAAGGCTTGAAGAGGCTCAAGACGATGGAGAATTTAAGGACGAAGATTATGGCTGGATTCACTACCACTTTGCTCAAAATCTGGTAGCTGAGGCCTTTGAGATTTTGGATAGACCTGATGTGGATACATACTCAGGTGCAACCGGGAGCTCAGAAAGATGGATAGAAGCTGTAAATAACGCTCTGGATAAAGCAGGCTGGGACAAATAAATAAAGGCAGCTAAAATAAAGAGTATTTAAAACTCCCTGCCCTTTACTTCATCAATTAAGAAGGGCAGGGTTTTTATGTGTATAATTATAGCCTCTTCGCAACAAAAAATCCAATCAGCAAACTGATGGCAAAGTGGAAAACAAAAGTTTTAAGTTGATAAATCATAATATATTAACATTAGTAGATTATAAAAAGTAGATTATAAAACTTTTCTTTTGTTTTTGCAGTAATTAAAACAAACCTTCAAAAAAACCAGTCTCCTCTGCCAAATAATTAGCTACAAATTCAAATTCATACTCCT
>PWHA01000205.1 GCA_003554685.1 Halanaerobiaceae bacterium | reverse complement strand
GACCTTCTCAGGTTCAATCTTTCCAGCTGCCAGATAATCCAGAAAAAAGAGGGGACGGGCTCCCTGCGTCAGGATGTCATTAACCGACATTGCCACCAGATCAATCCCTACAGTGTCATGTCTATCAAGCTGAAAGGCCAGTTTCAGTTTCGTTCCCACTCCATCTGTCCCGGAAACCAGCACCGGCTCCCGGCAGCCGCTGAGATCAGGCTGAAAAAGCCCGCCAAATCCTCCAATGCCTGACAGCACCTCAGAAGAGAAGGTGGATTCAACCTGCTTTTTTATCAATTCAACCGCCCTTTCTCCAGCTTCAATGTCTACTCCTGAATCTCGATAAGAAAGTCCCATCACCTAACCTCCTCGGTCAAATATCTTTCCGCCAGCCGATAACTGCCATCAAAACAGGCCGTGCAGAAACCCAGATCCGGTTCAGCGTTAATCGCCTCCAGCATGCCCTCCCGGGATAAATAATGAAGACTGTCTGCAGCTATCTGCTCGGTAATTTCTGCCACCGTACTGCCATTGGCTATCAGCTCCTGCCGCCGGGAGGTGTCAAGCCCGAAAAAGCAGGGATTCTGTACGGGTGGTGAAGAAATTGCCATATGAACCTCGCTGGCACCGACTTCTTTAAGCCGATTGATTATCTGGCTGCTGGTGGTTCCCCTGACAATGGAATCATCTATTAAGATAACCCTTTTCCCGGAAATTATTTCCCTGATAGGGGACAGTTTTAGGCGCACTTTAAGATCTCTGATTTCCTGAGAGGGCTGAATAAAAGTCCGGCCCACATATTTGTTCCGCAATATACCCTGGCCGTAGGGAATTCCTGAAGCTTCAGAAAAACCCAGAGCGGCGGCAATCCCGGAATCCGGGACCGGCACAACTATATCTGCCTCCACCTTCATCTCCTCGGCCAGCTTTCTTCCCATGGCTTTGCGGGCCAGCAGCACATTCTGTCCGGCTATATTACTGTCAGGACGGGCAAAATAAATATATTCAAAGACACAAAAACTGCTGTTCTTTTCTCCACTGTATTTTCTGCTCTCGAGACCATCTTCATTGATAATAACAACTTCGCCAGGCTCTACATCCCGGAAAAATTCTGCCCCGATTATATCAAAGGCACAGCTTTCGGAAGCAACCACATAACTCTCCCCCAGTCTGCCCAGAGAAAGAGGTCGAAAACCTCGGGGATCCCTGATAGCCACCAGGCTGTCTTCTGTCATTCCCACCATACTGAATGCTCCCTTAAGCTGATGCAGACTCTGTATCAAAGCCTCAATAATATCATTTTCAAAGGCCCGGGCCACCAGATGGGCAACCACCTCGGTATCCAGGGTGGAGTGAAAGATAGAGCCGTTACTTTCCAGATTATGTTTCAATTCAGCTCCGTTGGCCAGATTACCATTATGAGCCAGAGCCAGGGCGCCCTTAATGCTGTTAACAAGCAGAGGCTGGGCATTTACCGGCAAACTGGAACCGCTGGTAGAATAACGCACATGGCCAACAGCTGACTGCCCTCTGAGGGAACTAAGATCTCTTTCATTGAAGACATTTTCCACCAGGCCCATGCCCTTATGCAGATTCAACTCACCTCGGTTATTAACACAGATTCCGGCACTCTCCTGCCCCCGGTGCTGGAGAGCAATCAGCCCCAGATAGGCAAGTTCAGCTGCGCTGTCCTCTTCATCAGAATTGAAAATCCCAAAAACACCGCATTCCTCCTCCATCTTATCTCTTTCCCGGAAAGGTATGGTGTTATCAGAAGTCCAGCTTTTGTTTTTCAATTTATCATTGCAGGTAGGGCTGCTTGCCATTTTGCTTTCAGCTCCTCAATTTCCACTTCAATAAGGCTATTAATCCTCAGGGTTCGGCCCTGAACTCTGCCGATTATCTGATAGCCGGCCTGAGATTCATCTGCCAGCTCAGAGAATTCAGCCAGATTTTCCTCAGCCAGACTGATGATGATCCGGCTCTGGCTTTCAGAAAAAAGCAGCTCTTCGGGAAGAAGTTCAGTTTCAAAAGCCACCCTGGCCCCCCTGCTGTTTCCGCTGCAGGACTCAAACAGGGCAACTGCCAGCCCTCCTTCCGCACAATCATGGGCAGATTTCACCAGACCCTGCTTGATGGCCTTAAGGCATAAATTCTGAACGGCTTTTTCCCGGGCAAAATCAAGTTCGGGAATTTTACCACTGACCCGGTCGTGAACCACCTTAAGATACTCACTACCGCCCAGTTCAGCTCCGGTCTCCCCCAGCAGCACAATCAAATCTCCTTCATCTTTGAAATACTGATCGGTCGACTGGTTTAAATCCTCCAGCAGGCCAACCATGCCGATGATGGGAGTGGGATAGATTGCCCCGACCGGGCTTTCATTATAGAAGCTGACATTTCCTCCGGTAACCGGCGTGTTAAGCTGCTGGCAGGCTCTAGTAATCCCCGCAGCAGCCTTTTCAAACTGCCAGAAAACTTCGGGATTCATGGGATTGCCAAAGTTAAGTCCATCAGTAACAGCCAGAGGCTCTGCGCCGGAACAGACCAGATTGCGAGCAGCCTCGGCCACCGCAATTTCTGCTCCTCCTTCGGGGTCTAAATAGCAGTAGCGGCCGTTACAATCCACCGTAAGAGCCAATCCCTTATTCTTACCTTTAATCCGGAGAACGGCTGCATCCGAGCCGGGCAGTATTACTGTATTAAGCTGAACCATATGATCGTACTGTTCATAGATGCTGCTTTTTGCAGCCAGATTTGCTGAAGTCAGCAACTTTTCCAGCTCCTGATTGTAGTCGGTTCCACTTCTGTTCTTTTTCCGCTCGGCCAGGAAATCTCTCGACGAAAACTCCTGCAGTTCATCCAGGTACCCGGGTCGACGCCCTTCCCGCTGATATACGGGAGCATCATCGACCAGCAGCCGGACCGGAACCTCAGCGGCCGGCTCTTCCTGATTGTATACCCGAATTTTCCCGTCAGCGGTGACCTTACCAATCACAGCGGCATTAAGCCCCCACTTTTTAAATATCTCTTTTACCAGCTCTTCTTTGCCCCGGCGGGGAACTACCAGCATTCTCTCCTGAGACTCAGAGAGCAGGACCTCATAGGGGGTCATACCCTCTTCTCTTTTGGGCACCAGATCAATATCCATCTCAATTCCGGAATTGCCCCGGCTGGCCATCTCAGAGGAAGAGCTTATTAAACCGGCTGCTCCCATATCCTGAATTCCGACCAGAGCCCCGGTTTTAATTAACTCCAGGCTGGCCTCCAGCAGCAGTTTTTCCATGAAGGGATCTCCCACCTGGACTGCCGGACGGTCCTCCTCGGATTCTTCGGTCAGCTCATCAGAAGCAAAGCTGGCCCCCTGAATACCATCCCGGCCGGTGGCTGCTCCAACCACCATGACGGGATTGCCAATTCCCCGGGCGGTGGCGGTGGAGATGTCCTGCTGATCCATCAGCCCCACACACATAGCATTTACCAGGGGGTTACCCCGGTAGCTCGGAGAAAAGAAGGTCTCACCCGCTACGGTGGGGACCCCAATGCTGTTGCCATAACCTGCTATCCCGGCAACTACTTCTTCAAATAAATAGCGGACATGCTCATCGGCCAATTCACCAAAACGAAGGGAATCCAGCAGGGCAATCGGGCGGGCTCCCATGGTAAAAATATCCCTGATAATTCCTCCAACCCCGGTGGCCGCTCCCTGATAGGGTTCAATCGCCGAAGGATGATTGTGACTCTCTATCTTAAAAGATACTGCCTGACCGTCACCAATATCAATTATTCCGGCATTCTCTCCCGGGCCCTGCAGCACCCTATCTCCTTCGGTGGGAAAATTGCGCAAAACAGCCAGAGAATTTTTATAACTGCAGTGCTCGGACCACATCACCCCAAACATTCCAAGTTCAGTCCTGTTGGGACGACGGCCCAGTCCAGCAGTTATCATCTCATATTCCTCTGCAGTCAGCCCCTCGGACTCCCAGACGTTCTCTTCTGTCATTTAGCTCTCCTCCCTGCTGCTTAAATAATCCAGCAATGAAGCAAATATCTTTTTACCATCTTCACTTCCCAGTATTTTTTCGGAAGCTCTCTCAGGATGGGGCATCAGCCCCAGCACATTTTTTTCCTGATTGCAGATTCCAGCAATATCAGCCAGAGAGCCGTTGGGATTTTCTTTCTGATTGAGATAACGAAAAACCACCTGGTTGTTAGCTTCCAGTTCTTCAAGTCCAACCGGGTCAATATAATAGTTACCTTCCTGATGGGCTACCGGCATTTGCAAAGTTTCTCCTCTGGTTAAACTGCCGGTAAAGGCTATCTCGCTGTTCTCCACAGTTATTTTTACCTGACGGCAGACAAATTTGACCGAATCATTAACCTTCATCGCCCCGGGCAGCAGGCCGGCCTCCAGCAAAATCTGAAAGCCATTGCAGATACCCAGCACAGGGCCGCCGACTTCAGCATAATTGATCACATCTTCCATGATGGGAGAAAAGCGGGCAATGGCTCCGGAACGTAGATAATCACCATAGGAAAATCCCCCGGGCAGGATCACGGTATCATAATCGGTTAAATCCTGCCTGACATCATGGCGGAGCATCTCGGTGGTTACCTGTAAAACCTCTCCCGTCACATGGCAGACATCACGATCACAGTTAGAGCCGGGAAATGTTATCACCGCAAATTTCATCCTAGGCCAGCTCCTCTATCTCATAGTTATAATCTTCGATCACCGGATTGGCCAGCAGTCGCTGACACATCTCCTCGACCTGGGTATTAACTTCCTGCTTCTTTTCCTGGTCGCTAACGGTAAGTTCAATATACTTACCGACCTGAAGATCAGCAACATTCTTATAACCCAAAGCCTCCAGGCCGGTTTTCACAGCCTGCCCCTGGGGATCAAGAATGCTTTCTTTTAATTGGATTGTGACCTTCACCAGCCAGTCCATCTACATCTCCTCATTTCCAGTTATCCTTTTCAGCATCTCTTGATAGGCTGCCTCCACATCACCCAGGTCTCTTCTAAATCTGTCCTTATCAAGTTTTTCTCCGGTTTCACTGTCCCAGAAACGACAGGTATCAGGTGAAATCTCATCGGCCAGAATTATTTCCTGATCCTCTGTCAGACCAAATTCCAGCTTGAAATCCACCAGATCGACCCCGCGCTCCCGGAGAAACTCCACCAGCAGTTCGTTAATTTTAGCTGCCATTTCACTGATTTCAGCCAGCTGCCCGGGACTGGCCAGATCTAAAATTTTAATATGAGATTCATTAATTAAGGGATCCCCCAGATCATCATCTTTGTAGTAAAATTCCAGCACCGG
>PWHA01000087.1 GCA_003554685.1 Halanaerobiaceae bacterium | reverse complement strand
CTGGGGTCAGAATATACTTAAAATGGCGGGTATTGAGCCTTTCTACCTGTAAGAGCCCTCTGCTGACCAGCCGCTTAATTATGGCATTTACCTTGCCCAGAGAGAGATCTGTCTCCTCCGCCAGCCTCCGCTGACTCGGGTTTTCAAGCACCTTCAAGGCCTCCAGTATAGTATACTCCTGTTCCTTCATCAGCTATATCTCTCCAATCATTTTCAAATATGGAAAACCGCTATTGTTTATTTTTGAACCGATGTATTAATAATGGCACTGCCAAAAATTTTAAATTGAGCGTACTAAGTGTATGGTAAAACCAGATTCGAAACTGTTCATCGAATGTCAGAGGTAATATTATATTTTCTATGTAATAATTTACTTATATTAATTATAGTTCCTCCCCCGAGAGGGCCTGAAGCAGATCAATCTCTCGCTGTTGCTACATGATTAGCTCCTGTTCATTTTGTGAACGCTTATGTAATTATTCAAGATTAAGCAGAGAAGTCCTGCTTAGGATTTAATTTTTTTGCGGAGGCGTATTTGGTCGGTACCGGGTTCCCCCACGCAAAACCACAATTTTCGACAGGCAGGGGTTTTTATTTTTGCAGCACAACCCTGAACTTAAATTTATCCCCCCGGACTACGCTTTTAGTGTATTCAATTATCCGGTTTTCGGAATAGGTGATTCTTTCCAGCAAAATTGCCGGCCGATTCTTACTGCTCTTAAGTATCTCACTCTCCTGCCTGGTTAAGGAGGTTGAGGTAAAAATCTCTTCCGCCCGGGTAAAGGTAACATCATATTTTTTCTTGAGAATATCATAGAGAGGATTATTGTTAACCTCTTCTCTGGTAATGTCAGGGAAAAGGCTCTGGGGCAGATAGGAGGTCTCTACTATCATAGGTGTGCTGTCAGCCAGCCTCAATCTCGTGATAATCAGCATCTTCTCCTCCGGGCTGGACCTCAGCTTGGCCTGAATCTTGTCATCAACCTGAGCGACCTTAAAATCCAAAACCCGGGAAGAGGGCACCCTCCCCTCCTTCTCCATTTCCTCGGTAAAACTGTAAAACTTCAGCAGGTCCTGCTTGATGATCTCATGAGAGACGAAACTGCCTTTGCCCTGAATCTTATTGATATAGCCTTCCTTCTCCAGCTCATCCAGAGCTTTCCGGACGGTAATTCGGCTGACGCCAAAATGCTCGACCAGATCTTTTTCTGGGGGCAGTTTTTCCTCAGCAGTCAGCTCCTCCCGTTCGATCGCTTCAATTATTATCCGCTTTAATTGAGAATAATAGGGAAGGTGGTTATCTTTATCCAGCTGATATTTGTATAGTTCATTAGCTGATTCCATTACCGGCAACCCCTTATCATTGTTTGAGTTTTTTAATCCCATCAGGCCAAATTTGCCTGATTTTTCTGTTATTTTTTTAAATAAACTCCAGTTATATTGCCTCATAAATCAGGCAGCTGACCTCTCCAATCACTCAAGATTGCGGCTAGATAACTTTTACTAGCTGACCCAGCTCTGAAATTGTTTCAGCAGAGATCTGGCTTCTGCTACAGTCCTGGTGCTGGTTAAAATGACTAGCCCTTCTGGCTTTAAGTTAGCAAGCACCTCTCTGACTTCCCAGGCTCTATTCCACATGGGAATAATCAGCTTCTTATTGGCCTGCTGGACTTTCTTCAAGATATCGAGAGAATTAAGCGGGGATTCGTCGAAATCAATTTGCGGGTCCCACTGCACCCCCAGTATTTGGTCAACAGAGAGGATTAGATCCAAAAATTTTTTCTGTTCCCGGCCATCAAAGTGGTAGACAGCATGGTCAATTGTCCCGGTCAGATGCCTGATTTCGGGCAGAATCAGGGACTCAAAATCCCGGGGACTTAAAGTTATGGCGGCATCTGCCTCCAGAGGAGCATATTTTTTGGGAGACCAGAGAGGCAGCCAGCTGGTCGTCCCCACCTGACCATTTTTGCTGATGATTGCATTTAACTCCCTGTAGCACTCCAGCCAAATTTTTTGCAGCTTCTGCAAGGCAGCAGTTACCTCCCTGCGATTTTCAATAGTATCAAGCAGCAAATTTTGATAACCTCTTAACATTGCTAATTGAGTAAAGGCGCCGCCAAGATCAGGAATAGCTGTTAGCCATCTCCCCTGCCCCTCCCGGGAAAGTACTGTTATGATTGATTTCATAGCCTGCCACCACTTATTGTCTCTCTCAAGTTTGATATTTTGATAATCTCCAGGAGAGTTAATTACCGGCTCATAGCCCGGCACCTCATGTTCCTCAAGGCCGGTAGCCTGCTTGAAGTTCACCGGTCTGCCACCCAAAAAAGCTGTCATATGAGCCGGCATAAAGTGAGGACAGGCCAGGGGGAAGGCAGCACCCCCATAGAAGGTGTTTTTAACTCTTTGTTTAACAACCGCCAGATGAAACTCAGGATCCCTGACCCGGGACTCGATATCCTGCCATTTATCTAAGTTTACCCTGATCTCACGGTCATTTTTGGGAGCAGTCACTCCCAGAAGAGGTTTAGAGGAAGAATTTTTGCTCTCCCACCACTCTGCCCAGAGCCTGGCTTTCTCAGGCCAGTCAGATTTAAATTCTAAAGGATTTATGGCTCTTCGCTATTTAGTGGTCGGTACCGGGTTCCCCCACGAAAAACCACATTTTTCGACAGCAAATCAGTTGGATATAATCTAATTCAGGCTAATTAAAAAAAGCTTTCCCCAGGCCAGCGAGAAAGCTTTTTGTTTGATTCTTGTTAAGTTATTTTTGAGTTTAACTCTTCTAAGCAACGGGATCTGACATTTCGATATTACAACAGGTGAATCCTGGAGTTTCCAGCTAACTATTTACTTTTCTTCTTTTTCCTTTCCGCCAAAGGGACCCTCACCAAAGGGCTCTTCAGCAAAACCCTTCTTACTCTTATCGGTCTTTTCGGCATCAGTCTCGGATTTTCGGGAACCAAAGGGTTCCTTACCAAACGCTCCTTTTCCGAAGCCTTTTTTAACTTCTTTTTTCTTAGCATCGCCCATTTACCTGCACCCCCTTTCTATCCTGCCAGCTAGAGCAGGAGGCTATCAAGCCTCCCCAGAAATACTAATTCTGCAGAAAAGCTTGATTAGTAAAATTTAACCTATAGCTAGATTTTACCAGATATTCTTAGGGGAGTAAATAGGCAAGTTGAGCATGGGGGGGAATTTTTTGGTGGGTACCGGGTTCCCTAAATTCTGTCAAACCAGGTTAATCTCGAAAAAGATCAAAGATGCTCCTGACCTTCCGCTGCCAGCTGCTCTGCTCCGCCGGGCTGGAAATCTCAGGTCGGAAGAGCTCCTCATCCGCCAGGATTTTCCCGGCATTCTTCCCGAAGATTTCCGCCAGTTCCGGGTTGAGCTCAGCAACCCTCTCCAGGGCTTCAGGCAGTCCCTGGCTTCTTTTCTCCCGGGAATGGACATCAGAGGCCATAAGCTGCACCAGTCCGCTCTCCAGCAGGATCAGGGCCGTCTCCCGGACCGCTGAACCATACCAGCCCAGGATACTGCCAGCATTCAGCTGAGCATAAGCTCCCTCCTGGAGGAAATCCAGCAGGATTTCAGGTTTGTCCGTAATTTCCTGACATCTTTCCGGATGAGCAATTACCGGCTGATAGCCCAGGAGCTTAAGATTATAAAAGATATTCTCACTGTCCGGGGGGAGAAATCTGAAAGGCAGCTCCACCAGGAGATAAGCTGAATCAGCCAGAGTCACCACCTCTTCCCGGTCGGCCGCTTCCACCAGCTCAGGGGCCAGCATATGTTCTGTTCCGGGATAAATCTCAAGCTTAAGCCCGGCCTCAGCTGCCAGAGTATTAAGCCGGGCCGTCTTCTCCCGAATCTCCTGCTCCCGCAGAGTCCCCCGACCGTAATCCAGCCGGTGAGGAGTGGCCACCAGACTGGTAATCCCCTGCTTCCCGGATTGCTCTAAGATCTCCAGCGCTTCCTTTTCCTCCTCGGGACCATCATCAATCCCGGGCAGAATATGAGCATGAATATCTATCATGGCCTAACTCAGCTCCCTCACCGCTCAGTACTCAGGATAATAATAGTTATAGTATTTGCCATCCTTGCTGATGGGATGCAGATTCAGCACGGTGCCCAAAATATTGGCATTGGCCCGCTCCAGCCTTTCCTGAGCTTCCAGAACCTGCTCTTCCTTGCTATCATGGGACTGCACCACAAAGATAACTCCATCGGCTTTATTGCCCAGAATCGCAGCATCGGAAATGGTGACGATAGGAGCATCAATTAAAACAATCTCGGCCTTTTCTCCGGCTTCATCCAGCAGCTCGCTCATCCTGCGGGAAGCCAGCAGCTCGGCCGGATTGGGCGGCAGGGTGCCGGAGGGCAGGATTTTTAAGCATTCCTGAGCCCCCTCCCGAATGGCCTCCTCCAGGGTTACCCTGTCAGTCAGCACATCGGTTAAACCCTGATGATTGGTGATATTAAGATATTTATGAATTTTAGGCCGGCGCAGATCGGCATCGATGATTAAAACCTGCTGCTCATTGCGGGCCATGATAATGGCCAGATTGCAGAGAGTTATGGTTTTGCCGTCTCCAATCTCGCTGCTGGTAAAGGAAATCTTTTTCAGTTCCCGGTCCGGGCTTAAAAAATTAAGATTGGCTCTCATATTCCGGTAGGACTCTACCAGCGGTGATTTGGGCTCAAGATTATAGAGCAGAGCCTGTTCTTTGTATTTTTTGCTTCGGTGTTGTCTCTTCATCGGCCGCCCCTTCCCCTAATCATTATTCTTAATGTCCGGTATTACTCCCAGAACCGGCAGCCCGGTCAGGGATTCCAGCTGTTCCTTGCTTTTAATCCTGGTATCAAAGGCTTCCAGGAAAAAGATAATCCCCAGGCCCACCATCAGGGCCAGCACCCCGGCAATGGCAATCATCAAATTCTGGCGGGGATAGACCGGAGATCCCGGCAGGATGGCACTTTCAATAATTTCAATCTCGGTAGGCTGGATATTCTTCTGGATCCTGGTCTCTTCCTGTCTTTCCCGCAGCATATTGTAGGTTCTTTCCGCAATTTCCTTCTCCGATTTTAAAAAGCTCAACGAGGGCTGCTGTCCTTCAGCAAAAAGTTCCCGGTCCGCAAGCTCCTCTTCGTAATAGGCTATTTCCTCCTTAAGCTCGGCTTCCCGGGCGGCCAGACTTTCCCTCTTATCGGCCAGCTCTCCTGCGCCCGTAGCTTCCAGGGCCTCGAGATTATCCAGCCGGGATTGAACCTCCAGCAGCTCTATTTGAGCTTCATTCAGCTGATAGCTGTACTCGCTGCTCTCCTCCGGTTCCTCGGCAGCTAATTCTTCCT
>PWHA01000126.1 GCA_003554685.1 Halanaerobiaceae bacterium | reverse complement strand
TCTAAAAGATGATACTAATAACACTGATTCTCAGACATTTGAAGTAACTTATCAACCTTAGTTTTCGGGAAATATTAAGGTAAAAATTCCGTTTTGAAAATTTATATTTATATCTTAATTTCACCATAATTAGTTAAATTAAGGTTGAAATTATATAGAAGATATAATAACACTGAATGATTTAATTCAGGAAAGAAGATTGACATAAAATAAAGTTCACTTGTCTTCAAAGAATTTTATTTAGATATGAAAAACATACAGGCATGAATAGACAGAGGTACAGAGGTGTAGAAGTATTTTATGAGCTTTAGAAATAAGAATAATGAATAAATTAAAATTAAATTTATCATAGGACAATTATGGATGGATGTGCACCAAGGTTCTGAAGGAATTGAGCCTCGAAATGAGGTAATGAAGACTCAAACATAAGCCCACTGGAGAATCTGACTAATCTGGAGCGCCTGTGGTTCAGTGGTAATGAGGTCTCAGATATAGGTCCCCTGGAGAATTTATCTAATCTGAATTGGTTGGACTTCGGGGATAATGAAGTTTCAGGCATATCACCACTGGTGGAGAATGATGGTTTTGAAGTTGGTGATTATATAAACATGCGTGATAACCACCTTAGTCTCACTGAAGACTCTGAAGATATTAATAACATTCAAGAGTTGATAGATAGGGATGTGGATGTGCGGCATGAACCACAAAAATAAGGTTTTTTCGTGTTCCGCTGCCTGAAAGCAAACATGATCTTTTATGTTTAAACTGCCAACAAAAATGTTAATTAAATAATACTAAAACAACTCATTTCATTAAATACGGCTAATAAACCTGTGAATTACTATGTTAAATACAATATCTTTTTATAAAATAACACTAAAAATCATGCAATTTAAAGGCAATAGAAGTTTTGCTAAGATCATATTTTTTAATTATTACCAAAAGTTTACGATAAAATCCAATATTTTTGCAGGTGAATTCTGGTAATTAGTTAAGTCAATATATAGATGAATTTTTTATTGGATTTTCATATTTGCTAAAATTTTTACTGGAAATTTATGAGCCAAACCTAACCTCTGAGGTTTAATATCTCTATTTTCTTGGGAGGATAACATGAAAATCCCGTTGTTTTTTGCTTTAAGATATTTAAAGGAGAGGAAAAAAGCTTCAATCAGTGTGATTCTGGGGATTGCTATTGGTGTGGCAATTTTGATATCTTTTTTAGCCCTTACCAATGGTTACCGCCAATCACTGGTCAACAGAATTTTGGGGGTTGAGTCTCATATTCAGGTGATGAGCAGGCATGGAGGGGCCCTATATAACTATGAAAATAATCAAAAATTAATCCAAGATATTGAAGGGGTGAAAAATACCCGCCCTCTGATTTATAGAACCGGACTTTTGCAGCGGGGGAATTACATTCATGATGTCCGGCTTAAAGGCATAAAAACAAGCAATCCCCCGGAAGTTGAAATTAAAGAAGGAAGCTGGCAAACATTAGAAACAGCTGGAGAAATAGAAACCGAGGGAGCAAGCTCAAATGAAAGATTAGAAATCATCATAGGAGATGGTCTATCAAAGAGAGTAGGGGCTTATCCCGGGGATGAAATTACCATAACCTTTGCTGGAGGTATTAGCAGAACCTTAAAAGTTGGCGGGATTTTTGACGCCCGTCTACAGCAGTATAATGATAGAGTTGCCTATATATCTTTTGCTAATGCCCAAAAAATTTTTGATATGGGTGACAGGGCAAGTATGATTGCAGTAGAGGTAGAGGACCCTTTTAAGGTTAGAGAAATTTCAGATCACATAGAAGATAGAACCGGTTATTATTCTCAGAACTGGCAGGAAGCCAATGAAAACCTGCTTACCGCCATGCAGCTTGAAAGGCGATTATTTACAATTATCTTAGTTTTTATTCTGGTTGTAGCCAGTTTTGGTATGGGAAACTTACTCAACATGCTGGTGATGGAAAAAGAGAAAGAGATAGGTATTTTGATGGCTATGGGCAGCCCTGTTACTGAGATTAAGCGGGTATTTCTTACCCTGGGGATGATGATGGGCACTATTGGAACTGCATTAGGGATAATTCTGGGGATAATTATAACTTACCTGCTTTCTCGCTATCCCATTCAGATACCCTCTGATGTGTATAACGTTGAATATCTTCAATTCCAGTTTCAGTGGCAGCAGTTTGTTCTTGTTGCAGCTCTTACTCTCGCTATTGTAGCAGCAGCAAGCTTTTTCCCTGCCCGTAATTCCACCCGCTTTGAAGTAATTGAGGTGTTGAGGAATGAATAACCAGGAAAAAACACTTTATCGGATTAAAAATTTAGAAAAATACTATTTAAACAAACCGAAACTTAACAGCAATAATAGGGAAAGCGGGCACAAAAAAATAATTTTTTCAAATGTAAATTTAGAAATTTACTCCGGTTCTTTTGTTGTTTTTCAAGGGCCTTCAGGTGTAGGCAAAAGCACTCTGCTTAATTTGATGGGCCTTTTAGATTCTCCCAGCTCTGGAGAAATCTGGTTTGATGGTGCTCCTCTGGGGGAGTTGAGCCCGGAGAACAAAACAGAAATTCGGCGGGAAAGTATAGGATTTATTTTTCAGTTTCATCATTTATTTCAAGAATTAACAACTGAAGAAAATATCATGGTGCCTTTACTGTTGCAGGGCAAAGAGGAAAATGTAGCGAAGAGCAGGGCATTAGAATTGATGGAAAAGCTCGGGATTAAAGAGCAAAAGGGGAAGAAGCCTGCCAATCTTTCCGGCGGGGAGAAGCAGAGGGTGGCAATTGCCCGGGCTGTTATTCACAGGCCTAAGGTGGTGATAGGTGACGAAATTACAGGCAATTTAGACGAAGGGACCAGCCAGATTGTTATAGAATATTTGCTGAATTTGCTGGGAACCCATTATTCCACTCTTATTATTGCCACTCACGATAGAGTAATAGCCGACAGGGCGGAAAGAAGGCTTATTATTGAAAAAGGGGAAATAAGGGAAGGAGGGAAATAAAGATGAAAAAAGGCAAAAAAAGATATTTTCTGCTGGTAATTATTATGACAGCCACTCTGGTATTTGCTGGCTGCAGCTCTTCTCAGCATAGAGTAGAGGAGAGCCTGGCAGAGCTGCCTGAAAGACATTATCAGGCCCGGCCCAGTATGGCCGTATTACCTTTTAGAAATGATTCCGGAGAACAAATAATTCATCATGGTGAAAAAGTTTCTTCCCGGATGAGATCAACTTTGATTGAAACAGACAGGTTCCAGGTCAAGCCGGAAGGAGAAACTATGGAGGTGCTATCTGAAGCCAGTTTGCCCAATATAAGTCCAGCAGAAGCACTGAGAGTAGCAGAGAATTTAGATGTTTCATATATTCTCATGGGCAATGTTATCAGGGTAGATATTGAAGAAACTTCCAGCTCAACAAGCGTTGAAGCGGTATTAGAAGTGCAGCTGCTTGATCTTGTCAGTCAGCAGGTAACAGATACTTATCAGGGTCAGGGTTATGCTAGAGAAAAGGCTGTAGGTGATGTAATATTGAGGGATTTAGTCTGGACAGCTAGAGAAGAAGCCTTGATAAGACTGGTGAATCAGATAACTTACTACTATTAAATCAGATAACTTACTACTATTAAAAAGGATAAAAAGTTTTTTTAAATGAGGGTAATGTCAAAATATCTATGAAAATAGGAAAGCGAAAAAAGAAAGGAGGTTGAAAATATGCAAGAATTCAACAGGGGTCTAACTCTGATTATCTGTATAATGATAATTACATTAATGGTATTTGCGGGAAGCTCCGATATTATGGCTCAGGAAGTAGTAACTGCCGAAGGCAGGGCTGCTATCAGTAACGGAGAAGCTTTAGCTCGTGATGAAGCCTTACAAGATGCTTATCGAAGGGCAGTGGAAAAAGCTGCTGGAGTTCACATAAGAAGCACCACTTTAATGGAGAATTTGCAGGTTGTAGAACAGGAGATAATAGCCAAATCTGAAGGACTTGTTGAAAGCTATGATATAATCAGGGAAAGACGGGATGGGAGTATTTACATTGTTGAAATTCGTGCAACTGTTAGCAGAGAGCTCCGCAGTGAACTAGAAAACTTGGGTTTTATTCTTCAGGAACAGCTTGGTAATCCCAGAGTCATGCTGCTGGTTAAGGAAGAGAACGGGGGGCAGGAAACATTTTTCTCACTTTTCGGTTCAGAATTAAGATCAATTTTAGCGGAAGCGGGTTTTAATCTGGTTAATCCTGATGTAGCTCAGGAGATAAGAGGACGCGAGGAAACCAGACAGATGCTGGATGGTAATTATCAGGCGGCTGTTGCTATAGGGCAGGATTATGATGCAGATATTGTAATTCACGGAAGAACATTTACCAGTTTTATGGCTGAGAGAGATGTAGGTTCTGGCACATTCTATACCATGGAAGCTTATGCTGATGTTCAGGCTACTACCACCCAGGATGCCAGGATAATCGCCTCAATAAGTGAAAGCAGCTCTCAGTATGCTCCTTCCAAAGAGGTCGCTGGAAACGAGGCTCTTAAAAGTATCGCCGATGAAGTTAAGGTTGATCTGGTGAGAAATGTAATTGCAGGTATTAATCAAGCAGGTGGGGGGCGCAGCATAACTGTTGTTGCAGTTAATGTACCGGATTTTGCAGCAGCCATGGAACTGGAAGAAACCCTCAGAAATACCCGGGGAGTAGAAAGGGTGGATTTTCGCAGTTTTGATAATCAGGTGGCTCAATATGAATTAAATATCAGTCTATCCCCTCAGAACCTGGCTGTTCATATTAGCCAACAGCCGAGGCTTTCTATCACGCAGCTTCAAAGCCATCGTATGGAAATTAGTTTTGACTGATTTCATGTGATTTTTACATTTTTCTTTACTGCTAAATTATTAAAACACGAAGGGGGTTGTTGGGATTATTAGAAAAGAGAAGAATCTGAGAATATTAATGTTGCTGGGTGTGCTTGTCTTAATTTCAATTATTTCAGTAGGGTGTCTTGATGATGCTGACCCTGCCTCGGCCAGGCCTGCTCCTCCACCTGCAGAAAGAAGAGCGGGGGTAGCTGTTTTAGAATTTGAAAACAGCAGCCAAATTAGAGGGGTCGGCAGAGGTATGGCTGAGCGGCTGGATAGTGAACTATTGGCATGCGGCTGGTTTGATGTTATAACCAGGCGTAATCTTGACGACATTTTAGGTGAACACTTTGAACAACAGCAGGCTTTTGTAGATGATAGTACTGCCGTTGAGATGGGTAAAGTTGCTGGCGTTGATTACATGATTATGGGTAATGTAATAAATGTTAGTGCTGAACCATATGCCTTGAGTGTGGGAGGAGTCGGGGTAGGGGCTACCAGAGTAGAGGTTGATGTTTCAATACAGATGAT
>PWHA01000072.1 GCA_003554685.1 Halanaerobiaceae bacterium | reverse complement strand
TGGTAATATTTTTACTGACAGCCTGGGCGTTGTATCCTCTTTTTAAAACAAAAAATAAGGTTGCCACCATCAGCAGTGATGAACATGGTTCGATAAATATTACTCTAGAAGCTCTGGATAATATGATCAGGGGGATTGTAAGAGAAGAAAAGGGACTTGAAATTAAGAGCACAGAACTAAATTCCAGGGCCTCCGGTATGGAAGTCCAGATGAGAATTGCTGTTGAAGAAAACCAGAATATTCCTGTTTTAACCGGGAAAATAAGAGATAATATTCTCTACCGTTTAAATGAAATAACCGGGGCTGAAATTGAGAAGGTGCAGATTTTAATTGAAAGCATATCTCCGGGCAAGAGAAAGCCAGATTTTATTTCTGAACCTTCCAGGGATAAATCTGTCAGAGAAAAGGACAGCCGGGAAGAGAAGGATGTCAAAAAAAAGAAAGAGGATAGAGAAATAGATAAAAGCAAACCTGAAAAAGAAGATGAAGAAGATGAAAAAAAAGAAAAAATGGGAAAAAAGAGTTCGATGGATAAAATCCTGGATAAATTCAGAAAGAAAGAATCTAAAACTGGGGATGAAAAGAAGGATGAAGATAGTTTGAAAACCGGAGATGAAGCTGAAAAAGAAGAAAATGATAAAGATAAAGGCCCGGATAAGAATAATCTGATCAGGGAAAGAGATAAAGAGGAAAATGAGAAAGATAAAAACGAAAAAAAGTCAGAAGCCAAAGCCAAAAATGAGAAAAATGAGAAAAAAGAGGAAGAAGATAAAGAAGAGGATAAAAAGGATTATTTAAAGAATAAGAATATCTCAGAAAAGGGGAAAGGTATCAGCCTGGAAAACTCCAATAAAAATAGCAGTGAAAAAAATAAAACCCCGGATGATGAAACCCCGGACAGCAAAATAAAGGATTCAAAAGACAGCAAAGATAATGATGAAGACAGTCCCCGCAAATTATAAAAGGAGGCTGATATCAGATGGATAGAGAAAAATTCTGGCAGGAAATAAGGAATAGAATAGCCGATAATACCAGAATTATTGCCGGGGGGTTGCTGGGACTGATATTTGCAATTCTAATTCTGACCCTGGGGATACCACGGGCAGTATTAATTGCATTTCTTACCCTGATTGGAGGATTGCTTGGCAGCCGGGATAGTTTGCAGAGGGATTTCTGGCATCTGGTAGAAAGATTTTTTCCAGGTAATCTTTCCTAGCAAAATTCTGTGATATATTTAGTTAATTTTGCAGGTGAGAAACATTTTATATAGTTGGTGATTGCAGTAATGAAAATTCTAACAAGACATCAGGAAAGAGAGAAGGCTCTCCAGTATTTATATGCTTTAGAGATTCAGGATAAAATAACAGTTGGCTGCTCACCTCAGGATATTATTTATCCTGAGACTCTTTTTGAGGCAGAATCCAGTGACAATTACCATCTGGAAATAGTTAAGGGAGTCTGCCGGGAACTAGAGAGACTGGATCAGATAATTTCTGAGAAAGCCATAAACTGGAGAATTAACAGACTGGCTGCGGTTGATAAAAATATCCTGAGGATAGCAATTTATGAAATATTATTTCTGGATGATATTCCTAAGGCAGTGTCCATAAATGAAGCTGTAGAACTGGCTAAAAGCTACGGAAGCGATAAATCCTATTCTTTTATAAATGGCATCCTGGGCAAGGTAGAGATATAAGCAGAAAATCTGGAGTGAAATTTATGGAATTTGAGCCGATTAAAACAAATAAAGTTTATGAGCAGGTAATACAGCAGATTAAGGAGATGATCTATCGAGGAGATATTCGTCGGGGTGATAAACTTCCCTCAGAAAGAGCCCTTAAAAAACAGCTGGGTGTCAGCAGGGCTTCAATTCGTGAAGCTTTCAGTGCCCTGGAAATGATTGGATTGATTGAAAGCAGACCGGGAGAGGGGACTTTTATCAAAGAAGTTGCTGATAAAAATCTTCTAGAACCTCTCTCTCTGGCTCTGCTGCTTGAAGATGATGTTGCTGGAGAATTGCTGGAACTGCGCCGGGTACTGGAAGTAGATTGTGTTAGACTTGCTGCTGAAAGAAGAAATCAGGAAGATATCAATACTCTGGAAGAGATAGTGAATAAGATGGAAATCCGGACCGGTTTTGAAGAGGACAGCATTAATCTGGATCGGGATTTTCATTATACAATAGCCAGAGCCAGCAAGAATAATGTTCTGTATTATGTTATGACTTCAATAATGGATGCTATGGATTTTCATATCAAACATACCAGAACTAAACTTGTTTCCCGGCCGGATACCATGAATGAATTTACAGCTCAACATCATCGGATTTTTTCAGCAATTAAAAATGAAGATCCCGAGAAATCGATGCAGGAAATGGGATCCCATTTAGAGTTCGTTGAGAAATTAATTAATAGAGAAATTGAAGGTTGAAATATTATTTAATTCGTGCTGTTATAATTAAAATTATTGTAATAAAACCCGAATACCCGGATTTTCTTTTATAATATAAACACTTGAAAAGTCGGTCTTTATGACCGGATTTTTTATTTTGAAAGAATACCAAAGCAGGATAGAATATTTGCTAATAAACCAATAAACATAAAATAAATCAAAAATAATCATAAAATGAAGCAGGATAACCATTATTTTTCTTTAATATTATATATAAAATATAATGGTCAGACCATCATACAAATATAAAGCAGATATAAAACGATGCTATTAATTTATCTAATTTTATTACAGTGGTGAAAACCTGAATGATAGCAGATAAATGCAGATAAAAAAATAAAATTTATTTGAGTTAGTTTTAATTCTTTAATTTAGGAGATAGTTATAGCAATAACAGTTATATTAATTTAAAATTTACCTCTTAACCGGTTATGATATTGAACCATACTGAAATTTCTAAGAGACTGTCTCTTTAAATGAAATATAATTTTTATTATTAAGGAAGAAGGCACTTATATGTATGCTTTACTGGCTGCAATTCCCATAATCATGGTTGGTGTTTTAATGATTGGGTTTATGTGGCCTGCAATGAAGGCAATGCCGGTAGGCTGGATTTCAGCTGTAATAATTGCTGCTATCTGGTGGGATATGCCCTTACAGTGGTTAGCGGGAGCTTCAATTGGGGGTGTGATTGATGCTTTCAGTATTTTAATTATTGTGTTTGGAGCTTTACTTATTTTGCAGCTGTTGAAAGCCAGTGGTGGGGTAGAGAGCATATCTTACTCAATGGCAAATGTTTCTCCAGACCGCAGAGTTCAGGCTCTGCTAATTACCTTTTTAATGGGGGCATTTTTTGAGGGAGCTGCTGGTTTTGGAACACCCGCTGCTGTTGCTGCTCCCCTGTTAGTAGGCCTTGGATTCCCTCCTTTAATTGCTGCTTCGATAGCTTTAATAGCTAACAGTGTTCCGGTTTCCTTTGGAGCAGTGGGGGTTCCTATCTGGGGAGGTTTTGATCCCCTTGATGGTATAGTTAGTCTTCCTGTAGAAAGCATGGGAGTAGAAATTGAATCTTTTAGAGTTTTTCTGGAGGCTGTTGGTGGTTATGCAGGAATATTAAATGGAGCCATGGCTTTGTTTATTCCACTTGCTGTAGTTGGAGTTATGACCGGGATAGCAGAAGGTTCTATTATGAAGGGCTTGAAAGTCTGGCCTTTAGCAATTTTCACCGGCGTTATTTTTGGTCTGCCGATGGTATTGCTGGCTAATTTTGTTGGCCCTGAAGTTCCCTCTCTATTAGGGGCTTTAATTGCTCTGCCTATTTTTATATATGCAGTCAGCAAAGGGCTATTTATCCCTAAAGATGAGTGGGATTTTCCTGACAGGAGCAAATGGCCGGATAACTGGGAAGATGAAGTAAAAGCTGAAGCTAAAGTTCCAAAAAGGGAAAGCCTGAAGGTATCTCCCTTTAGGGCCTGGCTGCCCTATATTTTAATCGCTGGTATTCTGGTAATTACCAGACTTGAAGTATTTGGTCTGGCTGGTCTTTTACAGAAAGTTGAGATTGTCTGGGAGAACATTCTGGGGACAGGAGTGAGCGAGGGTATTAGTCCGCTTTATAACCCTGGAATAATTCCCTTTATCCTGGTAGCATTATTTATTCCATTTTTACATGGTACGGAAACAGGAGAAGCAGCTCACTGCTGGAAAGAGACCTTTAGAACCATTGGCCCTGCTGCCATTGCCCTGTTTTTTGCTCTGGGCATGGTTTATGTCATGATGAACTCGGATGCAGCAGCTGAATATACTATGCTGGAAGAGATGGCTTTTGCAGCAGCTGAAATAGCTGGAGGAGGCTGGCATTTTGCTGCTCCCTTTGTTGGTATCCTGGGAGCTTTTATTTCAGGTTCAAATACAGTATCCAATATAATGTTTGGTGCCTTCCAATTTGAAACTGCCAGAGCAGCAGGTGTAGAAGTTATTCCTACATTGGGCCTGCAAACTGCAGGTGCTGCCGGGGGAAATATGCTCTGCATACATAATGTGGTAGCAGCAATCACTACTGTAGGATTGATTGGAAAAGAGGGTCTGGTAATGAGAAAGACAATTGTAGTTACCATAATTTATGCCCTGTTAATAGCTATTTTGACAACGATTTTAATTAATACTGTTTTTGCTGGAATATTTTAATTAGCAACCGTCAGCTTTAAAACCAGGAGCGGGTTATCTTAGTTTGGGTTTGCCGGGGGGAAAGGAGCATGCTTCTGATCTTAATTTAAAGTATATCTGATAATTTAAAGTATATCTGATAATTTAAAGTATATCTGGAAATTTCATTATTTATTATTAATGAATTTTATCTAATTTTTTGCAGCTAAAATTATGGATATGGGTCTAAAAAATTAGGAAGACAGGATAGGGCTAAAAAATTTTAGGAGGTAATTTAGATTGAAAATAATAACACCAATTAAACAGGTGCCGGAAACCAGCAATGTTAAGATGGATGAGGAAACTGGAACAATGGTACGAGAAGGGGTTGAAAGTATAATTAATCCTCTGGACCTTTATGCAATTGAAGCAGCAATACGAATAAAGGAAGAGCATGGCGGCGAAGTCATTGCCATAACCATGGGGCCGCCTTCGGCAGAAAAGGCAATCAGAGAGGCAATAGCTATGGGGTGTGATGATGGGATTCTTCTCTCAGGCCGGGAGTTTGCCGGTTCCGATACCTGGGCAACATCCTATGCTTTATCCCGCTGTATTGAAGATATTGGAGATTATGACCTGGTTTTTTGCGGATTGCAGGCAACTGATGGTGATACAGCCCAGGTAGGCCCTGGTATTGCATCTTTTCTGGATCTGCCTCTGGCAACCTATGTCAGTTCGGTGGAGGAAGTTCATATAGCAGAGGAATCTTCTTACACCGAACCTGATGAAAATAGTATAATTGTAGAAAGGT
>PWHA01000033.1 GCA_003554685.1 Halanaerobiaceae bacterium | reverse complement strand
TTGTGCCCTGCCACAGGGTTATTACTTCCAGCGGAAAAATTGGCGGTTTCGGCTGGGGAAGCAGGATAAAATCCCGGCTGCTGGAGCTGGAATCCCGGGGCAAAAAAAAGCGCCCCGATTAGGGGAAACCGGGGCCAAGTGCTGACAGAAATCTCTGTCAGGTAGGAGGAGAAGTATAGCTTTGAACCTAAGTAAAAAAAGCAGGAATATTTATTAATGTAATACTTTACAATGGTAAAATACTTTATAAAAGTATACCAGCTATATTTCTGGTTGTCAAGCTTTAATTATGATTGTTCCCGATAAACTAGGGATATTGGGTATTTAGCATGACAATTATCCAATAAATACTCTAAATAAATACTTTACCTGTAATCCTGCATCATGTTATCTATATTTTATCTATTTCTTAGTTGTGTTTTATGTTTCTTATAGTTAAATAGATATGATTTAATAGTTTATAAATATGATTTAAGGGTGTTAAGCATTTTATTATGTGTATTAGTTCTGGAAGGAGGAAGGATAATGGCGGCTGACAGAAATAATAATTCCCCATGGTGAGATTATGCTGACAGCCTGCCCTGTAGGTGGAATTGCTCTACTGGACAAAGGTGAAGCCGATGATAAAATAATTGCCGTACTGGAAGAATATGCTGTCTATGGCAGCTATCGAGAAATAGGGGAACTTCCCGAAGATATTCTTTCCCGGATCAAGCATTATTTTTTAAGCTATAAATCCTATCCAGATTCTGATGATCCGGTCTGCCGGGTTCTGTCACATTATGATAGGGGAAGAGCCTATCAGGTTATCCGGGCTTCAAGACAGGACTATAAAGAGAAATTTGTCAGATAAATGATCGTGCCTGATAAAGAAGGCATCAGAAAATGAAAATTATTAGACCAATTTTCAGGGCATTAAGGTGTTTTCAAAGCATAGGTTTTTATAGATTTTTTATAGAACTATTTCCAGTTTTATTTAAAAATTTACAGCAGGAAATCTTTCTTCTGTCAGGAAGATATAAACTGTACCTGAAAATATCAGCAAAGTTTACTCTTGTTCGTTTCCAAACTTAAAAATCATATCTTAACTGTAAATCATATCTTACTATTCTTTTCTTTTGCAGATTTAGGGGATAACTTTTTTAATTCTGCTTGAAACAGGAATGATAATATAATCCGAGCTGGTAATTTTATAAACCGATGTCTATAATTTAAAGGAGGACGCAGGATTTATGCCTGAGGTAGTTAACCTGGGTTTGAGCCATGATACTGCTCCCATTGAAGTCAGAGAGCTGGTGGCTTTTACTAAAAAAAAGCAAGGAAAAATTTTATCAGAATTGAATCAGCATTCCTGCTGCCGTGGGGCTGTTCTGCTCAATACCTGCAACAGGTGCGAAGTTTATGTAAGCACCACTGATGTTAAAAATGCCAGAAGACTGGTTTTTGAAGTTCTGCAGCGGGAAACAGAAAAGAAAATTCAGCTGGAAAGTTTTTTGTTCTCTCATAGATCTCCTGAAAGTACTATTCATTTATTTGAGGTGGCCTCCGGACTTGATTCCATGATCAAGGGAGAACCTCAGATTTTAGGGCAGACTAAAGAAGCCTATGAATTTGCCTGTCAGGGAGAATTCTGTGACACCTACCTTCATGAGGCTTTTACCCGGGCAATTCGAACCGGCAAGAGAGCCCGGGCTGAAACTGATATCTGCAGTAAAGCTGCCTCAATGGGATATGCTGCGGTGGAACTGGCCCGGCAGGTTCTGCCCGGGATTGAAGACTGCCGCACTCTGATTATCGGAGCTGGAGAGATGGGCAAGGTGGTATTAAAGAATTTACTTTCCCAGGGAGCAGCCAGACCGGCAATAGCCAATCGCAGCATTGAGAGATCAAAAAAATTAGCTGAACAATTTCAGGGTAGGGCTATTCCCATGCTGGATTTAGCTGAGAGTATTGCTGACTTTGATGTAATTATCAGCTCAACCAGCGCTCCTCATTCGGTGGTTTATAAGGACCGTCACGGAGATGCTCTCCTGGAAAGAGAGGATTCCCAACTTTTTATTGATCTGGCTGTTCCCCGGGATATTGATCCCGAACTGGCTTTAATTGATACGGTTAATCTCTATATGGTGGATGATCTGGAGGAGATTGTAACGGAAAACCTGGAGGAAAGACTGGCTGAAACGGAAAAAGTCAATGAAATTATTCAGGAAGAATATGGTGAATTTAAGAAATGGCTGGCTGGTCGTCAGGCAGTACCCCTTATCAAAGCCCTCCAGGAAAGAGCTGATAATATCAGGCAGGCTGAGCTGGAAAGAGCCTTTAATAAACTGTCTTCCAGAACGAATTTATCCGAAGAAGAGCAGTTTATTATTGAGGATTTGAGCCGCAGACTTATTCAGCAGCTGCTGCATCACCCCCTGGTCAATATCAAAAATATATTTTCCGGTAATGGAGAGAATATAGAGCAAAACAGCAGATTTGATTTTCTGGTTGATCTCTTTGATCTGGAAATTTAATAGACAGAATTGAATCAACGCCTAAGGGTTAATTCAGCCTGAAAAAGACAAACAAAGGCAGTAAAGATGAACCTTTATGGGTGAACCTTTATGAACCAGAGAGTCAAAACAGGGCATGAAAATAAATGGACGAATTTTCAAAGGTCAACCCGCATGCCCCTGTAAGCGTACAACATAATATGAAAAAATTGCATAATTTCAGGACAAAAAGTAGAGAAGATAAAATAAAATAAAGACGGGGAAAGTTCACCCGTCTAATTGCCGGGGTGAAAAATTATGGGAGCTGATTCATATACCATTGAGCTGGATCTGTCCGGTCAAAACTGTCTGGTGCTGGGAGGGGGAAGCGTGGCCTTCCGCAAACTTAAGAAACTTTATGCTGCCGGGGCCAGCCTGGAGGTAATAAGTCTGGATTTTTCTTCTGAGATGCAGGGATTTCTTGACAGCAGCAGGGTAAAATACAGCCGCCGCAGCTATCAAAAGGAAGATTTACAGTATAAATTTCTGGTGATAACGGCCACCTCTGATCACAAACTAAACAGCAGGGTTGGCCGGCAGGCCAGAGAAGCCGGTATTCTGGTTAATGTTGTTGACAATCCTGAGCTCTCCAACTTTAATCTGCTGGCTGCTTTCACTTCAGGACTGCTTAAGATTGCTGTCAGCACCTCAGGAGCCAGTCCGGCTCTGGCAGCCAGCATAAAAAACAGACTGGCCCGGGAATTCGGTCCCGCCTATGCCGGTTATTTAAAATTTCTTGATAAACTGCGCCCCCTGATAATTGCTGAAATGCCGGAAGAAAAGAGGCGAAATCTTCTAAGAAAACTGGGGGATGCTGAGATGGAAGAACTGCTGGAGGATGGAAAGCTTGAAGAGGCTCTTAAAGCTGCCAGATCTATTATTCCACCCAGACTGCTTCAGCAGTATCCCGGGGCTTTTTCCCTGGAGAAAGGGGAATTTAATGAATAAACTGGTAATCGGTACCCGGGCCAGCAAATTGGCCCTGGCCCAGGCTGAGAGTGTAAAAAAATCCTTAACTCAGCTGGACAGCAATTTGCAGATTGGGCTCAAAGAAATTACTACCAGGGGAGATAGAATTCTGGATAAACCTCTGGCGGAAATTGACGGCAAGGGTTTATTTTTAAAAGAGATAGAAAAATATTTGCTGGAGGGCAGCATAGACCTGGCCGTTCACAGCCTAAAAGATGTTCCGGTTGATCTGCCCCGGGGGCTGAAACTTGCCGGTTATCCCGCCCGAGAAGATCCCCGGGATGTGCTGGTGGCTACCGGCTGTACCTATCTCCGGGATCTGCCGCCGGGCGCGGTGGTGGGAACCGGCAGTCTGCGGCGTAAGGCTCAGCTATTACAGCGGAGATCGGATCTCAAGATTCTTCCGGTTCGAGGAAATGTTAATACCAGGCTGGATAAACTGAAGAAGGGAGAATTTCAAGCCCTGATTCTTGCTGCTGCTGGCCTCAGGCGCCTGGGATTGGAAGATTTGATCAGCAGTTATTTTTCACCGCTGGATTTTCTGCCTGCCGCCGGTCAGGGGGCTCTGGCTGTTGAAATAAGACAGGGGGATCAGCGAATTGAGGAGCTGATTGCCAGGCTGGAAGATGAGGATACCGCAATTCAGGTCAGGGCTGAAAGAGCTCTGCTCTCGGATTTAGGTGGGGGCTGTCATGTTCCCATTGGCTGCCATGCCCGGATTAAAACTGATAAGCTGGAGTTATCTGCCATGGTGGCGGCCCCGGATGGTAGCGAATACTACCGCCAAAGGCTGCAGGGACCGAAGGAAAAGTACAGAGAAATTGCCCGGGAACTGGCTGATAAACTGCTGGAGGCCGGGGCTGAAGAGCTGCTGGGAGAGGATTATAATTATGAATGATTTTACTAATAATGAGATGAATGATATCACCAATAATGAGCCAGAAATGTTTTCCCGGGGTAAGGTTTATCTGCTGGGCGCCGGTCCCGGGGACCCGGGTCTTTTGACCTGCCGGGGCAGAAAGATTCTGGAAAATGCCGGGGTATTGCTCTATGATAGATTAATTGAAAATGCCCTATTAAATTATATTCCTGAGGACTGTGAGCTCATCTATGCTGGCAAAAAACCCGGAGAACACCGCCTGAGCCAGCAGGAGATTAACAGTTTGCTGGCAGAGAAAGCTCTGATCGGTAAGGTGGTTGTCAGGCTTAAAGGAGGTGATCCCTTTCTCTTTGGCCGGGGTGGAGAAGAGGCGAAATTTTTAAAAGAGCGGGGAGTTTCCTATGAGATTATTCCCGGGATCACCTCTGCTCTGGCAGTACCTGCCTATGTCGGAATTCCCCTGACCAGCCGCGGCATGGCTGCTTCGGCTGCCATTATTACCGGTCATGAGGATCCTGACAAGCCGGAGAGCAGTCACGACTGGGAGGCTCTTGCCCGGGGGCCTGAGACTCTGGTATTTTTGATGGGGGTAAAAAACCTGCCCCGGATCAGCAAAAAATTGCTGGCAGAGGGGCGCTCTCCTCAAACACCGGTTGCTTTGATTGAGAGGGGCACCCGACCTGATCAGAGGGTGGTGTTTACCAGCCTGGAAGATGCTGCAGAAACAGCAAAACAGCAGGAAATTTCCCCTCCTGCCATTATTATAATGGGTGAGGTGGTGAAGCTGGGTCAGGAACTTGGCTGGACTGCCGGAGGATCTCTTCAGGGGTTGAGAATAATAAACACCAGACCCAGAAACCAGGCCCGGGAGTTAACCGCACTGCTTGAGCAGGCCGGGGCAGTGGTAAGGGAGATTCCGGCAATCAGTATTGTACCGCCTGAAGATTTTTCCCGGCTGGATGAGGCTCTGAAAAATATTAAGCGCTACAGCTGGATTGTTTTTACCAGCAGCAATGGAGTTCGAGGATTTTTTCAGC
>PWHA01000150.1 GCA_003554685.1 Halanaerobiaceae bacterium | reverse complement strand
TCCTATATTGGCGATATTTTTAAAGAGCCCCGGGCTGAGATGAACGCCATCGGTCAAATGATGGGTATGTTTTTTCTGGGGGCGGCGGCCGCCACGGCGATTGGAGGGGGGCTTTCCTTTCACGGTTCCTGGAGGCTGGTTTATTTAACCTATGGGATAGCGGAGCTGATTATTGCAATAATTATCCTCAAAACCTTAGAGTTCGATCGGGGAACAGTAGAGAAGCTGGGTTTTCGTCGGGCTTACAGCAATGCCTTTGCTCGTCCCCGGCTTTTAAAGACGGTGGTGCTGCTGTTTTTGGTGGGGTTTGCTGTTTTTGGCAGTTTTACCTATCTGGGTGATTTTCTGGTAGAGATGACCGGTTATAATATCCTGGTGGTTGGTCTGATTTTGACTCTCTTTGGTCTGGCTGCCTTTGCCGGAGGGCAGAGAGTGGGAAATATGCGGCAGCTGTTAGGTCCCCGACTTTTTCTGCTGGCCGGTTTTATCGGGCTGATATCCTGGTCACCTCTTGGCTTCTGGCCGGGTCTTGTTTTTACATTACTGGCTTTGATTGGTTTTGGACTGGCCTTTGTCATTCTCCAGTCCACCATACTGGTAACAGCTCAAAAGCAGATGCCCCAGCAGCGGGGTACAGTGATGTCGCTGGCTTCCTTCAATCTGTTTGTGGGAGGAGGAGTCGGGGTGGCAACCAACAGGATGCTGCTCGTTTTCTGGGGTTATCAGGCTATCTACCTGGTGGCTGGTATAGCTGTGCTGATGGTGGGTTTTCTGGTTTATAGATTAATTAAGGGGCTGGAAATGGATTAATCGGCAGCAATAAGCTCTTTGAAATGGGAGTGACCATTTTCTGTGATTTGATGGAGTTTGATCGAATGCTGATTGCGGGCAAATGAGATGGCGAGAAATTGAATATATTGTAGAAAATTGTCGGGGAACCCGGTACCGACCAGGTACCGACCATTTTATTGCTTTATCTGGCAAGATGTTATAAAATAATAAAAAACTGGTTTAAAAGCAGACCAATAAAGTCAATTTTAGGCAAAGTCAATTTTAGGCAAAGGCAATGATGCAAAGGCAACGATGCAAAGGCAATGACGATAAAGAGCTTTGAAGTTCATATTATTTAGCTGTTATTTTATAAAACGTTGATGTAAGAAAATTTATGAGAGAACCTGTCGAGAGATAAAAACTACGATTTAATTAAACACAGGAGGATTGTAATGAAGGAAATTAAAAAAGCTGTTGTAGCCTGTAAAGTTTTTTATCAGGAGATTTTAGAGATAATTGAAAAGCATGGTTATCAAAATATTACTGTTGAGTTCTTACCTCAGGGGCTGCATAATAAGCCCGACAGCAGTCAGATGAAAGATAAAATTCAGGATAAAATTGACGAGCTGGAGGAGAGAGAAGATTTTGATTATATAATTCTGGCCTATGGCTACTGCAGTGGAGGAGTTGAGGGTTTAAAAACCCGCCGGGCTAAACTTGTAGTGCCTAAGGTTCATGACTGTATTCCTCTGCTGTTGGGGGAAGAAGAGGCTGGTGAGGAAATTGCAGCTGAAGCCGGAGCTGGATCTGGGGACGGGGCCGGGGATGGAGTTGAAGCCGGAGCTGGGACCGGGGTTGGAGCTAATGAGGGAAATAACAGTGATAAAACTTATTTTTTGAGCCGGGGCTGGATTGACTGTGGAGGAGATGTTTACAAGCAGCATCTTCACCTCACCGATTCCATGCAGGACTGGCTGGATAGATTTGCTGCCTTCCAGCAGGAGAATGAACAGGCTGCAGTTGACTGGCAGGAAGATGACAGCTATCATTTTAAGAGGAAATATAGTGAGGATGATGCTGAGTTTATTAGTTTTGAGTGTCTTAAGGGTTATGAAGCGGTGGTTTTGATTGATAATGATAATTTAGCCCCTATTCACCGGGATTATGCCCGGGAGAAATATGAATTTGTTGATGGGCTGCTGGAAAAACACCGGGGAAGGGGCATTGAATATCAAGAGGTTAAGGGTGATTTGAGCTTTCTGGCTGATCTGCTTTTTCCTGAAAATCATTCTGGCGAGGGATCTGGAGCGGGAACTGATGAGGAGACAGATACTGGTGAGGGAACAGATGACCTTTTAATATTTTCTCCCGGGGAAGAGCTCAAGCTGAGAAAACACCTTCTGGGCTCAAACTGAACTCAAACTGGGCTCAAACTGAACTCAAACTGGGCTCAAACTGAACTCAAACTGGACTCAAACTGAACTCAAACTGAACTCAAACTGGACTCAGACTAATCCTCTATTTTAACCAGGCTTGCTGATGGCCTGTCAGTGCTGTATTCGCCGGCAAGTGTATTCGCCGGCAAGGTGATAGCCTGTCGATACTATATTTTTTAAGCAGCTGAAATTTACTAAGATTGTATTTACAAGTCAGCTGATTAGTTTATTGAGACTGTTCTTAAAAGTCTTCATTTATCTCCAGATCTTGAGGCAAATTACATTTTATTTCCCGAAAATATTTAGTAACTTCTCAGTTGTTCAATACATTTTATTCTATTAACTGCCCCAAGCCTTAATTTTTTTAATAATCGTATCCTTTTAATTCTAGTATCTTTTCCCTTTCTGTGATTTATATCTCCTTCATTTGAAGTTTTTATTTCTATAGTTTATTTCTTTAGTTATTATTATTTTAGTGTTTATTTCTTTAGTGTTTATTTCTTTAGTGTTTATTTCTTTCGGGTTTATTTTTTTCGGGTTTACTTTTAAGCTGTTGGTACTGCTAAAGTTTCTGGTCTAGTTAGATCCCCACATCCCTTTAAAAAATGAAATTTTCAGACACAATACACATAACTTTTCTGGACGTAAAGGAAAATGATTATATAGTAATTTCGCAAAAGCAGCTAAAAATCTGGCTTACGTGTCAGAACCTTTGTGTCCCCTGTCTATCTTATATGAAATTTCTGTTAATTGCTGTTCCTGGAAAACTTTAATTTTTCTAGCCAACCCGCAGGGTTTCTGGCCACAACATGATATAAAAATTTACCTGCTATTTTTTTTAGATGAACCGCCATGCTCCTTCGGAGCACAACAATAGATATAAATATTACAGTGTATTATCAAGATTAAACCTCGTGACTATTTAGGTAACAACAAGATATAAAAAATTTGACAGCCATTTTCAATATAAAAATAGGGAGGGATAAATTTGGAAAAGGAAATGCTTAACGAGCACGAAATTTTAGTAATAGGCGGTGGTTTAACCGGCCTGAGAGCTGCTCTCGAAGCATTGAGGAGCGGGAGAGATGTCGCTGTTATCTCTAAAGTTCACCCCTTACGTTCTCACAGTGTAGCTGCTCAGGGAGGCATCAATGCAGCCCTGGGCAACACCCCAGACAGGGGAGAGGATCACTGGGAGGACCATGCCTTTGACACTGTGAAAGGTTCAGATTATCTTGCCGATCAGGATGCAGTTGAGATTCTCTGTAAGAAAGCTCCGGAAGCCGTGCTGGAACTGGAGCATATGGGAACGGTTTTCTCCCGGTTTGAGAATGGCAAAATTGCCCAGAGACCCTTTGGCGGGGCAGGCTTTCCCAGGACATGTTATGCTGCTGATAGAACCGGTCATAATTTACTTCATACCCTATATGAACAGTCTCTTTTGGGAAAAATTAAATTTTATGACGAGTATTTTGTTACCTCTCTGATTGAAGATGATGGTAAATGTGCAGGATGTATTGCCCTGAATATCAGGGAAGGCACCTTGCAGGCCTTCTCGGGGAAGGTGATTCTGGCCACGGGAGGGTTTGGAAGAATTTATAATCGGTCTACCAATGCCTTGATTAATACCGGTGACGGGGCATTTCTGGCCTATGATATTGGAGCGGCCTTAGAGGATATGGAATTCATTCAGTTTCACCCCACTACTCTGTTCGATTCTAACATATTGATGACAGAGGGGGCCAGAGGTGAAGGGGGTTATCTCAGAGATAGTGAAGGAGAGAGGTTTATGAAAGATTATGCCCCCGAGGCCATGGAGCTGGCTCCCAGGGATATAGTGGCAAGAGCAATAATGACTGTGGTGAACAAAGGTAGAGGGATTGAAGATGAATATGTCCATCTGGATTTAACCCACCTGGGTGCAGAAAAGATCAAGGAACGGCTCCCGGGTATCAGACAGATCGCCCTGGATTTCGCCGGGGTGGATCCGATAGAAGAACCCATACCGGTTCAGCCCGGACAGCATTATTCCATGGGAGGAATTTCAGTTAATACAGATTGTGAAACCGAGGTGCCAGGACTCTATGCCGCCGGTGAATGTGCCTGTGTTAGCACTCACGGTGCCAATAGACTGGGCGGGAATTCACTGTTAGAAACAGTTGTTTTTGGTAAGATCGCCGGGAAAAAAGCCTCCGAGGAAGTAAGAGGTCAAAAAGCAGATAAGTCCTCTTTCAGTGCTGCCAGGGAAAAAGATAGAAACTTGATCAACTCTATCACTGAAAAAAAGCAGGGAATACTTTACAGCGATGTTCTGAAAGAGTTAAGAGAAACCATGTTCCAGCACTTCGGGGTCTTTAGAGAGGGGGAGGAGATGAGAGAGGGACTTAATAAAATCAAGCTGTTAAAAGAAAAATTTGCAGGAGTTTACGTTGAATCCGACAGTAAAAAGTTCAACCAGGCCCTGATAAGAACTCTGGAGTTAAGGAACATGCTGCTTATCTCTGAAGTTTTAGCCCTTGGTGCTATCGCAAGAGAAGAGAGCAGGGGTTCTCATTATCGGACGGATTTCAAGGAACGAAGGGATGAGAAATATCTCAAACACACTGTGGTTAAAAAGGAAGAAGCAGGACCGGAATTAGAGTATTCTACGGTAAATTTAGGGAGATTCGAAGTTGAGGAGCGTGAGTACTAATGAAACTCAATATATTCAGATATGATGGTGATGAATCCTATTACGACGAGTTTGAAGAGCCTCAGGAGACTGGCCAGACCGTGCTTGATTCTCTCTTCTACATCCAGGAGAATTTAGATGATTCCCTTTCATTTCGCTATTCCTGTCGGGGTGCCGTATGTGGTTCCTGTGCCATGCTGATCAATAAAGTTCCCCGTCTGGCCTGCAGAACCCAGGTAAAACCTCTCCTGGAGGGTCAGGACAAAGCGAAGATCAAGCACTATCCTGCGCTGGAGAGGGGAGAAAAAATCAAAGAAAAATCTGTGCTGGTAGAACCTCTGCCCCACCTCCCCGTTGTCAAAGATTTGATAGTGGATGAAGAAAAGTTCTTTGAGTATTATCGAGAAATGAAACCTTTTTTACAAACTGATGCTGAAGCCCCGGAGAAGGAGTATGAGATGAGTCCTGCAGAGGTCAGGGAGCTGGAGGAATATACCAACTGTATATTATGTGCAGCCTGTTTCGGGGCCTGTCCTGTGGACG
>PWHA01000343.1 GCA_003554685.1 Halanaerobiaceae bacterium | reverse complement strand
GGCAGCCCTGGAATGGACACTGGTGGGCACTCATACAGGGGAATTTGCCGGCATACCTGCTACTGGCAGGAAGGTAGAGTTTCCCATAATAGCAAGATACGAATTACAGGAAGAATATCCCCATCATATTAAAGAAGCCAGAATTTATCTTATGATGAATATTCTCATGGATCAACTGCTGGCAGGAGGGGAATAGATGCCTGATAACTTAAGGATCGTAAAACTCTGTTTCCAGAAAAAATGTTTGCCGAACACCCCTATTTCCTGGTAGAAGACGGTGATATGTTTGGCTTTGTTACCACAGAGCCTTTATAAAAAATTTGTCCGGGCTCGGAAAAACCAGCCAAAAAAATGAGAGGCCTGCCTTGGAGTTTGAGAGGCGGGCCTTTGTTTTTGGAAATCTAAAAAAATTTAGAGGAATGGGGCAATATACTTTTCTGATTTACTCTTTAACAGAAAGGTATTTTGCATTGATTAAGGCAGTTTGATATCATTGATAATAGTTAAATTAATCACTACTTAAACTCTTTAAAATTTTCCCGGCAGAAGGTGTTATTATGAGCCAAAATAAGATTTTGATTGTTGATGATGAAAAAGAGCTGGCTGAGGTTATTCGGGATTATCTGCTGGCTGACGGGTTTCAGGTGGAATTAGCTTATACCGGTGAGCAGGGCAAAAAAGCTTTTGAAGAATTTGATTTTGACTTAATTATCCTGGATATAATGCTTCCCGGGCTGGAAGGTACTGACCTCTGCAAAATAATCCGTCGCAAATCAGATGTGCCCATAATCATGCTCAGTGCCAAATGCGAAGATTCCGATAAAGTTTTGAGTCTGGGTTTAGGAGCAGATAACTATCTTACCAAGCCCTGCAGCCCTAGTGTGGTAATTGCCAGTGTAAAGGCTCTGCTGAGAAGAGAGACTCAGGAGAGAACAGAAAATAGCAAATCATCCCCGCCTAAAAAAGAGAATGTTATCAGTTATAAAAACTTAAGGATTGATAAAAATTCATTTTCTGTCTTCCTGGATGGCGAAAAAATTAATCTGGCTGCTAAAGAATTTGAACTGCTTTCCTATTTGGCCGCAAACAAAGATAAGGTATTTTCCAAAGAACAGCTGCTGGATCAAATCTGGGGAATCAATAAATTTTATGGAAAAAGTACTGTCACCGTTCATATCAGCAAAATCAGGGAAAAAATAGAAGAAGACCCTTCTAATCCAGAGTTTATCCAGACAGTCTGGGGGGTGGGCTATAAATTTGGCTCAGAATAAGTTGGATAATCACTTTAAACTGCTGGTTGCAATTTCAGCTATTGTTTTGATTATTCTGCTGTTCTTTAATTACATATTTTTTAGCAGTCAACTGAATGAAGATTATGAACTTCAGAGTTACCGGCAAATTCGGATCCTGGTAAACCCCTTCATGAACAGGATAAAGGAAAATTACCATAATTTAAATACTGAAGTTATTCAAAAAAAATTACAGGAAGCCCGGAATGAAGTAGGATTTGAAGCCTGGGTCACAGACTTAGATGGCCGTATTTTATTCCCTGAGACAGAAGAAAGTCAGCAGATTTCTTTAAACAACAAGCTTCATTACGATATTAAGACAGCCGGTGAACATGAAGATATTTTTAGGATCAGTTTCCCCCTGATTATTGATGACTCTCAGCAGGGAAGTGTGATTTTTGAGCTGCCTAGAGACATGATAGTAGAGAACAGGGGAGAAGAAATCATTATAGTTCTGGCTCCCTGGATAATTACAATTTTACTTATAATCCTGGGACTTCTGCTAATCAAGAAAAAACTAAACTCCAGATATTTAAAGCCGCTTGAAAGGCTTAATCAGGAAGCAGATCGAATTTCTAGAGGCAGCTATGAACAGGAGATAAAACAGGAAGGCAGTGAAAAATTAAAAGAATTAAGCAGCTCTCTGGATAAAATAAGAAAAAGCCTGAAAGAAACTCTTCAACAAAAAAATAAAACAATTCGCTCCAAAAACGAGTTAATAGCCAGCATTTCTCATGATCTAAAGACCCCTCTGGCTACCATTCAGGCTTCAATTGAAGGCTTGAGAGATGGCAAAATTCAGGATGAGAATAAAATAGATAAATACTATCAGGTTATCTATAAGAAAAACCAGGCTGTTATAAACATGATCGATGATTTATTAATTCAGGCCAAAAAAGAGCTTTCACAACTAGAAATAAATAGAAAAGAAATTTATAGCAGAAATTTTCTGGAATCAGTGCTTAATCCTCTGCAGCTGCAGTACAGCAGAGAAAATACCATTATAATCAATAAACCCCTGCCCGATGTACTTCTTGATATTGACCCTGAAAAAATGGAACAGGCAATTAACAATTTGCTGGAAAATGCCGTAAAGTATTCTGCTAAAGAATCCACCATAGAGGTTGAAGCCGGAACTACAGAGGAGGTCTTTAAGCTCTATATCTCTGATAATGGCTATGGAATCCCGGAAGAGGAAATTCCTTATATTTTTGACCGCTTCTACAGGGGAAGGATTTCCGAAACTCAGAATATAGAAGGTTCCGGTCTGGGACTCTGGTCCTGCAAACAGATTATTGAGGCTCATCAGGGCAGTATTACAGTGGACAGCAGAGAAGGGGGCGGCACAAACTTCACAATTATTTTGCCTTTAGATTAAAATTCCGTGTAAAGAAATAAAGGGAGCAATACTTCACCGGCCATTTCTGTTCCCTTGCCGTAGGGGCATTCTACTGCAGCAGCAAAGTACCTTCCTCCTTGTTCAGCATAACCCAGGAGTAACTGTTTTTTTTCTTCCTTCTCTTTAATGACAAAACTCTGCTGATAGCAAAGGCGGGAGGCAATCATTTCCTGATTTTTCTCTCCGGCCAGCAGTATTTCTCTTTCCCCTTTTATTTGATTTATGAAATGAGCATAACCGTTATTATCTGCTGTTCCACTTGCTCCTCTTTCCACGATCAGTTTACTTTCCCCATTTTCAAAAATATGTTTGCTGTTGCTGTCCTTTAACCTAAAATCCCGTGGCACTTCAACTGTTAAACCCTCTTCTAACTGCAGTTTTTCGTATTTTCTTTGAAAGTCAAGATCCTGCTCTCTGGATACTCTGGTTAAATTTTCCAGTTCACCGCTTAAGCCTGTCACTTCACCTTCAGTAGTTAGCTGGAAATCAGCCTGCCGGGTTCCGGCAAAGTTTCTGAATATCACCGTTGTGGGAGAAACAAAATCCAGTTTATACTCAATAACTCCTGTCCTCACCTGCTGCTCTGCCCGCAAACCCTCATCATATTTGTAAACTTCAACAATATTACTGGCATCAGATGAAATATAGGTTCCTGTATAGGGCTCCAGTTCCCTGTTTAATTGATAATTATTATAGGTGGGATCATCCTCTATTTTATATATTTTTTCTGGTTCTTCACCATCAAAAATCCGCAGGATATTGAGGCCTAACTCATATTTACTGGTATATCTATACTGATCCAGGCTGTCTACATTAAACAAAAGAGCCAGACCTATATTTTCCTCAGGGTCGAGGATGGCCAGAGAAGACTGAGTGGCACCTTTTCCGGCATGCATTATCAGCAGTCTCTCTTTCACCTGGCCGCTGGACCAGCCCAGACCATATCCGGCCTGTCCATCATCTGTTCTGATTCCTTCATCTTCAGCAGAAAAAGTGGTCTCGGCCTCAAATAAGCGGGCTGTGTTATCTGCACTTAATAATTGACTGCCTTCATATGAACCTTCATTGAGTAAAAGCAGCAGATAATTGCCCAAATCCAGAGCAGTTGATCTAAATTCTGAACCTGAAGCGAGTAAAGCCGAATTGGTAACAGGTTCAGCAGGCAGAGCTTCCTTTACACCGGGGTTGTGACCTGCTATTGCTTCTAAATCATCAATTTCAGCAATATCAGTTGTTGAATCTTCCATTTCTAAGGGTTTTAATATATTTTCCTCTATATAATCAGCGTAGGGCTGTTCACTAATTTCTTCAATGATCAGGCCGGCCAGCACAAACCCTTCATTGGAATAGGAAAAATGAGAGCCGGGCTCAAATAATAAGTTTCGGGCTGATAATTTCTCTAAAATTTGCCTGCTGTCTTCATCACCTGTATAAAGACTGTGGTCTACAGATGGCAGTCCTGAAGAATTACTTAAGAGATGACGAATAGTAATTTCTCTGCTCTTTTCTTTATCCAGAGTTCTAAATTCAGCTAAATATTCTACCACAGGATCATCCAGGGCCAGTTTGCCTTCTTCTGCCAGCTGCATTACAGCCAGGGCAGTAAAGGATTTGGTTAAGGAGCCAATGGCTACCATTGTGTCGTCTCTCATCATTTTTTGGGTCCTGACATCTTCTCTTCCAAAACCCTGACTGTAAATTATTTGCTCAGTACTGCAAATCACCACCGAAAATCCTGTAGCAGGGGTCTCAGCAGCGAATTCCTCCAGATAGCTTTCTGCTTTTTCTATTTTTTCTACCACATTTATATTTTCAGAGAGGTTGGCTCCTGCTGCTCCTGAACCTGTAAAATTCCAGGCTGTTACCAGTATGATTATTGATACCAAGAGTAAAGAAGTTTTATGTTTCAATATTATCACCTGTTTCTTCCTGTTTTCCTGTAAAATTATTCGAAAATTAAATTCCTGACATTTAATTTTAATACCTGCTTTGATGCCAGCCAGGCCCCCAATCCATTGACCAGAATTATCAGCAGTCCTGCTCCTATACTGTACAGCGGATTGAAAGAAAAGGGAAAATAAGTGAGGCCAGCCACATTAAATATCAAAACAGATAATTGAGGGGCCAAAACTAGGGTTAATAAAGTGCTCAAAATCAGTGCGGCGAGAGTAATTATGATCACTCTAAATAACCCCGACAGCCTGATTTGAGCAGCTGTCATACCTGAAGCTTTAAAGATACCATGATTTTTCTCCCTTTTAATTACCGTAATGCTGCTGTGATTATAAATGGTCAAAAAACCCAGCAAAATAAACATGCCGGAAAGGGCTACAAAGGCTAGAATTATATAGAACAAAATATTTCCAAAGAGCTCCAGTAGTTCTTCTCTGAAGGGGCGGAGATTTACTGAAGCTCCCACTTCAGAATCAAGCTGGTCAATCACTTCCTCAGTATTGTAATTTTCAGCAAGCAGGAGATCATATTCCTGAGGTTCAAAGGTAGGATTAACAGCCCGGGCGGCCGATAGATTGATTCTAAATTCCCGGCCAAAATTGTAGGACTGATAGATACCTGTTACTAAAAAGCTCATCTTTCTACCTTCCATATAAACCTCGATTTTTTCTCCAATATTTTTATCCAGGCTTTTGCTCAAATTATTGGCCAGGGTTATCTCATTGTTTTCTTCCGGGTGCCGTCCTCTAATATTTTTGTAGCCCATCTTATCCAGATCTCCGCCAAATACTCTGCCCGGAACGTTGGTCGTAGTATTGTCCGGCCTTATAAATTCTGTACTGCCCATATAGGAAACAGACACTACTTCCTTTACTGCCTTATGATCCTCCAGTTTATTCAAAAGAAAATCATGGGAAAGACCCCCAACTTCAAGCTGTCTTCTTTCTACTCTGATCTCTCCACTGCCAAAACCCCAGACCGAGCCCTCATCCAG
>PWHA01000036.1 GCA_003554685.1 Halanaerobiaceae bacterium | reverse complement strand
GGTATTCAGCAACCTCTATCTCAAAGTGGGTACCCGGTTCGGAAAACATTATCACCGCTTCGGTGTCATCATCCCGGGCAAAGAGCTGAAGCAGGTCCCTGGGAGTTGAACCTATCATGGGATCTCCCCCAATCCCGATGGAGGTGGAAACACCCCGTCCGGCTCTTTTGGCCATCCAGGAGGTTTCAGCTGTCATGCCGCCGCTCCGGGAGATAACTCCTATCGAGCCGGGGACAAAGCAGCGGTCGGGATCATCGCCGCCAATTGCTCCCAGTTTGACTCCGGCACCGGGATTGATGAGTCCTACGGTATTGGGGCCGATAATCCGGGCGTCCTTATCCCGGGCCAGTTTGAGGCATTTAACCACATCCTTTTGAGGTATATTCTCGGTAATAATCACCAGCAGTTTGATGCCGTTATCCAGCGATTCCTGAACGGCATCCAGCACAAAGGCCGGCGGCACATAAATCAGAGACAGGTTAATCTTTTGCTCCTGCATGGCGGCCTTGATGGTGTCATAAACCGGGACACCATGGACATCCTGGCCGCCTCGGCCGGGAGTAACACCGGCTTTAACCTCTGTACCGTAATCCAGCATATGTCTGGTAACCATCCGGGCTTCCCGTCCGGTGATGCCCTGAATTAGAACCCTGGTATTCTCATCTATTAATATTCCCATTGTTATGACCTCCCGGCTGAGTTCTTGTCCCGAATTTCCTCCACCATCATCCGGGCTGCTTCCGGCATGGTAATATCTTCACCGTGATATTCAATACCTGCGCTTTCAAAGATCTCCTGTCCCCGCTCATCATTGACTCCGGCATAACGAACTACAATCGGGAATTCTTCCGGATCCTTATCCAGTTCTTTTAAAGCCCGAACAACACCTTCGGCTACCTTATCTACCTGGGTATTGTTGGTGATATTACAGCAGACCAGCAGTCCCCGGACTCCGGGCTTGGACATTATGCCTTTCGCCAGGCCGTAAACTTTCTCGGCGCTGGGATTACCGCCAAATTCAGTGTAATTGGCCGGCCTCTCTCCCAGACTCATCAGGGAGTCAAACATGACCAGGCTGCCGCCTCCGCCACCGCACATAAAACCTATCTCGCCGCCCTCCAGCTCAATATAGCGGGCAGTCCCCCGGTAGGGGTCGGCTTCATTGACCGCGACAATCTCTTTTTCCAGATCGGTCAGAGGACGCCAGAGCCTCTCACTGCCGACCTGAACAAACTCCTCCAGCTCCGGCTGCCTGAAAATTGCCAGGTCATCGCTGGCCATCACACAATCTGCGGGTAGAAGCTCTCCCTCTTCGTCAACCACCAGGGGATTTATCTCCAGGGTGGTGCAGTCATATTTATCAAAGACGTGATAGACCCGGGAGGTTAATTGTCCCAGGTTTCTTAAAAGTCCGCCGGTTATACCCAGCTCAGCCCAGAGCTCCCGGGCCTTATAATCAGGCAGACCTATATAGGGGTCCACATGATATTTCTTGATCTGGTCGGGATGTTGCCTGCTCATGCTTTCCACATCAATACCACCGGCCGTACTGGCAATCACTACCGGCAGCTGGGCCTTTTTATCATAGGCCGCAGATATATAATACTCCTCAGCAATGGCTACCTTCTCTTCCACCAATATTTCATCCACCGGGAATTCCCTTACTTCCATGGCAAAGATCTCCTCTGCCCGGGAGCGGGCTTCCTCCCTATCAGCCGGAAACTTAATGGCCCCGGCCTTCCTGCGTTTACCCACCGGGACCAGCGCCTTCAGCACCACATCCTCTCCCAGCCAGTCCAGGGCATCATCCAGCTCCGCTGTACTTTCAATGGTGACTGATGCAGGAACCTTTATACCGGCTTCGGCCAGAAACTTTTTGCCGATATCCTCCAGAATTCTTGCCAATTAACCCACCTCCAGATGTTTATGTAAGTTGCCAGCCTTAATCGAAATATAATTCAGGAATATCTTTCTGCAATCCTCGCCATTTTTTCTCTAAGACATTTAGAAATTTTCCAGCTCCTCAACATTTTTCAGAAGCTTCCGGGCTCTTTCCACCACCGGAGGGTCTATCATTCGCCCTTCCACCTCATAAACAGCCCGGCCTTCCTGCCCGGCCTGCTGCTGGGCCTCAACCACCCTCCGGGCAAATTCAATTTCCTCTTTTTCCGGGGTGAAGGCCTGATTAATAATTTCCAGCTGACCGGGATGAATGGCCAGCTTCCCGGTAAAACCCAGTCTCCGGGCTGTCCTGCTGTCCTGCTCCAGACCCTCACTGTCCTTGAAATCGGTAAAAACAGTATCCAGGGCAGGTATTTGGGCGGCGCTGGCTGCCAGGACCAGGCGGGAACGGCTGTAGAAGAGCTCCTGGCCCTCGCGGGTGCGGACAGCATTGAGATCCAGGCTGAGATCCTCACCACCCAGAGCAGCTGCCAGGACCCTGTCCGAAGCTGATATAATCCGGGGGGCAGCGAGTATTCCCCGGGCCGATTCAAAGAGAAGAATTATACCCAGACTGCCGGCTGCTATCTCATTTTTTTCCTCAAGCTGTTTGAGCATATGGTCAGCTTTTTGAACATCGGCTGCCTCTTCGGTCTTGGGCAGCATAATGCCGGTAAGTTTGTCGCTGATAACTGCGGAAAGATCCTCCTCCAGCAGTCCGGTATTGAGAGCATTAACCCGGACAAAATATTTTTTTGCCGGGCTGGCAGCAGAATCTAAAGAAGCCAGCTTTTCAGCCACCAGACCGCGGGCCTGCTCTTTATTATCCAGTGAAACGGCATCTTCCAGGTCAAATATGACAGCATCGGCTTTTACTTTTTCGGCCTTACCCAGGATCTTTTCAGAGTCACCGGGCATAAATAACAGTGAACGCAGCAGCATTTTTTATCCTCCTCCAGCAAAGCTGACCGTTATCCGGTCTGATGATAATTTTCCTGCAGTTTGCTCTTCATCTTTTCCAGAGCCCGGGCTCGGTGGCTGATGGCATTTTTCTCCTCCAGGCTCAGTTCTGCCAGGGCTTTTCCCCTTTCCGGAAGAAAAAATATTGGATCATAGCCAAAACCCTGCTTCCCTCTAAATTCCGTTAGAATTCTGCCCTCCAGCCGGCCCTCCACTGTTACCTCCAGATTCCTTTCCGGGTCAACCAGGGCAGCTACGGTGCAAAAAGCAGCCTGTCTTTTCTCATCGGGAATATCTTCTAGCAGCTTTAACAGGCGGCGATTATTATCCTCATAACTAGCATCGGGACCGGCGAAACGGGCTGAATAAACGCCGGGCCTGCCATCCAGAGCATCCACCGCCAGACCGGTATCATCTGCCAGAGTTAAAAGCCCGGACTTTTCTGCTCCCGCCCTGGCCTTGAGCAGAGCATTCTCTTCCAGAGTGCTGCCGGTTTCCTCAACATCAAGCTCCAGATTGAGTTCTCCGGGAGATACTATCTCAAACTCTAAATCACGATATTTTTCCTTGATTTCGGTAACTTTATCCTGATTTCCGGTGGCTATCAGCAGTTTTTTCATCTACTGTTCATCCTCTATTCCCAGAACTGTTTTCTGAAAGCTGATTATTTCCTGAATGCCAATCTCAGCCAGATCCAGCAGCTGGTTAAAGTCCTCCCGGCTGTAGGGCTCTTTTTCAGCGGTTCCCTGAACTTCAATAATCCTGCCGGATTCAGTCATGACAACATTGAGATCAACCTGGGCCTGATGGTCCTGCTGATAACAGAGATCCAGGTAATACTCATTCTCTACAATTCCAGCACTGACTGCTGCCATAAATTCTTTCAACGGGGAGCGGGAAACCTTCTTTTCCTCCAGCATATATTGAACTGCATCATAGAGCGCCACAAAAGCACCGGTGATGGAAGTCGTTCTGGTTCCTCCATCGGCCTGAATCACATCGCAGTCTATCCAGATTGTTCTTTCTCCAATCAGGCTCAAATCCAGCACAGCCCGCAGGGAGCGGCCAATCAAACGCTGGATTTCCCGGGTGCGGCCGCCGATCTTACCCCGGGCAGCTGCTCTGATATTTCTCTCCTGGGTGGCCCGGGGAAGCATGGAGTACTCGGCGGTCAGCCAGCCCTGATTTTCTCCCCGGAGAAAATAGGGTACTCCGTCTTCCACCGAAGCAGTGCAGATAATCCTGGTATCTCCCGAGGAAATCAAAACCGAGCCCTCGGCATATTTGGTATAATTTCTGGTGATTTCAATCGGCCTTAACTGTCCCCGGGCCTTTTCCCGAACTTCCTCTTCATGATTACACACCTGCATCACCTTCTCAAAGATTTATTTTGCTCCTGATTTCCAGCGCTGTAATTATCATAAATTCTCCTGGATGTAATTATAATCAGGCAGTAAAACCCCGCTTGTAGCGGTTATTATGGTTATTATGGTTATTAAAAAGCTTGTGAAGGTAAAAAACTTAAAAATCCTTCTGATAAAAGTGTATCAATATATCAATTCAAAATATCAATTCAAAATATCAATTCAAAAACTGCTAGAAATAACTTGGCATAAATAATGATCTCGGTGCTAAAAGTGGTTTTTCGGCAAATATTTTTCTCAAGATCGTCACCATGTCTGCAATTACAACTGCGATATTTCATCATATTAGATTATATGCAGTCAAACAAATTAGATTATATGCAGTCAAACAAAAAATTTATTAATAGTAATAGAGACTGAAAGCTCGGAATACCAAAAAAATTAACTGCAGCGGCAGCTCAATTCCAGCTGGCCTCTGCGCTCTCCCACCAGACCAACCAGCAGATAGAAACCGGTCACCGGATCGACTTTGTACTCCGGCAGCAGTCGAAATCTTTCAATATCCCCGGTTCTGCCAACGTGGATCCTGGGGCCGGTGCAGACATATCTTTCACTGCCAATTTCGATGTGATCATCATCTAAAAATTTAATTTTTTGATTGCTGGCAATTAGATCCCTGACCTCAGACTCTATTTCCGCAAGAGAAAAGTCCGGTTTCTGGTCAAACTGCAAAACAAATCCGCTCTTAACATCGCTGTGCAGCGGGGGTCGCATATAGCCCCGATTTTCTATTACCATGGCTGTTAGATCCTCGGCAGAATGGGCCATAAATCTATATTCAATGGAATCAAAAACCACTTCCTTTATTTCTTCGGGAGTGGGCCCAAAGACGCCAGGTCGGGCCAGCAGAACCTCTTCCCCAATTCCCACCAGGACATCAGGTGTTACTTCCAGATAAGGGGCAATCAAATTGAAGTGCTCCACAATAACCCTTTTATTTTTTCTGATAGCCTTCTCGATCGCTTTCCCCAGCTCCCAGGGCTGGGAAAAAGCTGTTTCAAAGCGGATATCAACATGATAGCTGTGGCTGCGAAACTTTCCTTCCTGATATTCATCCAGCACCGGCAGGGGACGAAGATTTATGCCCTCATCATCATTGGTGAGGTTAAGACCGGGAAACATACCGTTGATCAGCAGGGACTTGCCTGCTCCAGCTTTCCCGACCAGCCCGATGAGCTTATCATTGGCCTTCAAATGCCGCTGGGAGATATGGTTTCCCAGATGCTGTATGCGATCCTTGCCCCGGGGGGCAAAATAAACTGTATGGGAAAATGATTCAATCATTGCTACCACTCTTTTCCTTCCATTTAAGATATCTCAG
>PWHA01000058.1 GCA_003554685.1 Halanaerobiaceae bacterium | reverse complement strand
CCCTGAACTTCAATAGGATCTTCTTTTGACATTTAAATAAATCCCCCTCTTCGCTCCAGGCTCAAATTTAAGCCTGCCTAATATTATACCACAGAAATTAAGATAGCAAAAGAATTAATTATTCGGCCTGCTCATAATAACCGGCTTTTCTCCGGTGATAGCAATTGAATCTTCCCAGTGAGCCGAAAGACTTCCATCCACCGTGACTACAGTCCAGCCGTCATCCCTGGTCTTGACAGCAAAATCACCGGCATTTATCATGGGCTCGATGGCAAAGGTCATGCCTTCCTTCAGCCTGGGACCTTTCCCGGGCGGTCCAAAGTTAGGAATCTGGGGATCCTCGTGCATATCGCGACCTATTCCATGTCCTACATACTGTTTAACCACCGAATAGCCTCTGTCTTCAGCATAGGTCTGAATGGCATGGGATATATCGGAAAGCCGGTTGCCGGCAACAGCCTCTTTGATGCCTTCATCCAGAGCTTCCCGGGTGGCAGCAATCAGAGCTTCAGCCTCGGGACTGATCTTTCCCACACCCACCGTCCGGGCAGCATCTCCATGAAAACCCTGATAATAGACACCAATATCAATGCTGAGAATATCTCCCTCCTGTAAAATCCTGGAGGAGCTAGGGATCCCGTGAACTACCTCATCATTGAGAGAAAGACAGACCGAGGCCGGATAGCCGCGGTAGCCCTTAAAAGAAGGTTCTCCCCCCTGCTTTTTGATAAACTTTTCAACCAGGGTATCCAGCTCGGCTGTGGAAATGCCTGGAGCAATCTTATCAGCCAGCAGAGCATGAGATTGAGCTACAATCTCATTGGCGGCCTTCATCCTGGCTATTTCCCGTTCAGATTTTCTAATTATCATTCAGGCCATCCTCAATTAGCCGGATTATCTTTTCCTGAATATCTTCAATTTCTCCCCGGGCATCAATTTCAGTCAGGATGCCTCTGCTGGAATAAAAATTAACCATTTTTTCTGTTTTCTCCCGGTTAACTTCCAGCCTTTTTTTCACTGTTTCGGACTTATCATCATCTCTCTGCTCCAGTCTGCCACCGCATTCATCACAGATTCCCTCAACTTCGGGAGGATCAAATTTCACATGATAGGTGGCCCCGCAGTTCTGACAGACTCTCCGACCGGTCAGCCGCTCAACCAGCTCCTCCTCGGGAGCATCTATCAGGAGAGCTAGATCCAGTTCCCGGTTCAGCTCCTGAAGAACTTCCTCCAGAGCCTCGGCCTGGGTAATGGTCCGGGGAAAACCGTCAAGAATAAAGCCCCGCCGGCAGTCGTCCTGAGCCAGTCTTTCCCGGACTATGCCGATGGTAACCTGATCCGGCACCAGATCTCCGGCATCCATATATTCCTTGGCTTTTTTCCCCAGTTCGGTTTCCTGTTTAACTGCTTCCCGGAACATGTCTCCGGTTGAAATATGAGGTATATCGAATTCCTCTGCCAGGAGAGCAGCCTGGGTGCCCTTGCCGGCTCCCGGCAGTCCTAAAAAGACCAGATTCATTGTATATCCTCCTTATCTGCTTCAGGGCTACTCCATAAAACCTTCGTAGTGACGCATTAAGAGATGGGATTCTATCTGCTGCATTGTCTGGAGTGCCACACCAATCATAATCAGGAGCGAGGTACCGCCCCAGTGAATCTCCACTCCGGTCAGTGGTCCCATGGCAAAGGGCAGTAGAGCTACTGCTGAGAGGAAGACCGCACCCACCAGGGTAACCCGGACCAGAATCTTATCGAGATACTTCACAGTGGCCTGACCCGGTCTGATGCCGGGAATAAAGCCGCCGTATTTTTTCATGTTATCTGCCACTTCTTCCGGATTAAAGGTTATTGCCGTATAGAAATAGGTGAAAAAGAAGGTCAGCACACCATAGAGAATTATATAGAGATTGGAACCGGGTCTGATCAGATCTGCCATTCCCTGAGCCCAGTCAAAGGGGATCACCTGAGCCACCACTCCGGGAAAGAGCAGCACGGAAGAGGCAAAGATTACCGGCATAACTCCGGCCTGATTGACCTTCATCGGTATATGGGTGCTCTTGCCACCGTAGACCTTACGGCCCACAATTCTTTTAGAATACTGCACGGGGATCCTTCTTTCCCCTTCCTGAACATAGACAATTCCGGCAGTAATAATCACGGCCAGAATGGCAAACAAAATCAGGTTAAAGACTGTCAGAGCACCGGCCTGAAAGAGAGTCCAGGTTTCAATAATTTCGTAGGGGAAACGGGCAATAATTGAAGTAAAAATCAAAATCGAGATACCATTACCGATACCATATTCATTTATCTGCTCACCCAGCCACATCAGTACTGTAGTTCCGGCGGTTAAGCTTACAACGATAACAATAATATCAAAGGCATTGGGGTTGGGAACCGCGCCGAACTGCAGAATGTACATGGTAATACCGACACTCTGGATCAGAGCCAGTAATACTGTTAGATATCTGGTATACTGGGCAATCTTTTTCCGGCCTTCCCGGCCCTGACGCTGCAGTTCCTCCAGCCGGGGACTTACCACTGTCAAAAGCTGCAGAATAATTGAGGCGGTAATATAGGGCGTGATGCTGAGAGCAAAAACGGAAAAGTTGCTGAGAGCACCACCGGCAAACATATCAAGAAAATCAAAAACGCCGCCGGCCTCACCAGCCCCGGCAAATAAAAATTCCTGAATAGCAGCTACATCCACACCAGGAACCGGAATATGAGCCCCTATCCGGTAGACAACCATGATTGCCAGAACAAATAAAACTCTATTTCGTAATTCTTCTACTTTAAAGACATTACCTAAAGCCTTAATCAAATTAAATCACCTCTGCCTTTCCACCGGCATCAGCGATCTTCTCTCGGGCAGATTTGCTGAAAGCCTGAGCTTTAACCGTCAGTTTTTTCTCCAGTTCGCCATCACCCAGGATCTTAACTCCAGCAGAAGCCGGTTTGTTGATTAAACCCTCTTCCTGGAGAAATTCCGGGGTAATAACTGTATCTTCCGGAAATTTATTGAGCTGCTTGAGGTTAATGATATTGAAATTCTTTTTGCTGGGATTATTGAAACCCTTTTTGGGTAGCCTCCGGAAAAGAGGAGTCTGTCCCCCTTCGAAGGTAGGTCTTACCTTTCCACCTGAACGGGAATTCTGTCCGTTAGCTCCTCTGCCGCAGGTATATCCCCGTCCGGAACCTATTCCCCGGCCAACTCGCTGTTTTTTCTTTTTAGAGTTGGGGGCAGGCTGTAAATCATGAAGTCTCATAAACTTGCACCTCCTCAGGATACTGATTTACCTTTCTATCTCTTCTACGGACTTACCCCGCAGAGCTGCCACCTGTTCAATATTTTTCAGCCTGTTCAGGCCGTTGGTAGTGGCTTTAACCATATTAATGGGGTTGGAACTACCCAGTGACTTGGTGAGAATGTCTTTGATACCGGCCAGCTCAACCACCGCACGCACCGGTCCACCGGCAATAACTCCGGTACCGGGAGCAGCAGGCTTGAGCAGAACCCTGCCAGCACCATATTCTCCCGTAATTTCATGGGGAATGGTATTTTCTACCATGGGAACCTTGATCAGATTCTTCTTGGCATCATCTATTCCCTTTCTGATGGACTCCGGTACTTCATTAGCCTTACCGTAGCCCACGCCAACATAGCCATTTTCATCTCCCACGGCTACCAGGGCGGTAAAGCTAAAACGCCGGCCACCCTTAACTACCTTGGAAACTCTGTTTATATCTACAACTCTTTCTTCCAGATCCAGTTTGCTGGGATCAATTTTGGTGTTCATCAATTCGCCTCCTTTACCTTAAAAGTTTAAGCCCTCTTCCCGCGCCGCTTCAGCGAGAGCTCTGACCCGTCCATGATACTTATAACCGGCCCGATCAAAGACTACCTCTTCAATTCCCTTTTCCTGCGCTCTCTCAGCTATTAACCTGCCTACCTCAGCAGCGGCCTCTTTGTTGCCACCATTGGATATTTCTTCTCGGATGACAGGGTCCAGCGTGGAGGCAGAGGTCAGGGTTATTTCCCGTAAATCATCTATCAGCTGTACGTAAATATTTTTCAAGCTGCGGTGCACACACATTCTGGGTTGTGTTGGTGTGCCGTTTATTTTTTTGCGAATTCTTTGATGCCTGCGTTTTCTGGCAGCTTCCTTATCTAACTTGCTCATGCCAGCTTCACTCCCTTCATACAAATCCAGTATATATTGGCTGATTTAACCGGTCTTACCCTCTTTTCTCCTGATTCTTTCGTCTGCATACTTTATTCCTTTACCCTTATAGGGCTCCGGTTCTCTGACAGACCTGATCCGGGCTGCCACATCTCCCACCAGCTGCTTATCGTTGCCGCTGACTGTAATGGTATTCTTCTTGCCAACTTCAAACTCAATATTTCCCGGGGGATCAATAACCACCGGATGAGAATAACCAACCTCCAGCTGCAGAGATTTCCCCTGAAGCGAGGCGCTGTAACCGACACCATTCATCTCCAGCTTTTTGCTAAAACCTTTGGTTATACCTTCAACCATGCTGTTCACGATGCTTCTGGTCATGCCCTGCAGAGATTTATCATCCTTGGAATCACTCTGACGTTTAACCATTATCTCTTCATTAGAGATATCCAGAGTAACTCTCTCATGAATCTTTCTGGTCAACTCACCCCGGGGTCCCTTAACGGTAAGCTCATTCCCTGTCAGCGAGGCCTTGACCTTATCCGGCAGTTCCACCGGTAATTTTCCTATTCTGGACAATTTTGCCACCTCCTGTTTGCCAGTTAATTATTTACCAGACATAGCAGAGAACTTCTCCGCCAATCCCCTGCTCCCGGGCCTGCTTGTCAGAAAGCACCCCATGGGAGGTTGAGATAATTGCCACTCCCAGGCCTCCCAGCACCCGGGGAATTTCATCTTTACCAACATATACCCTTAATCCCGGTTTGCTGATTCTTTTCAGGCCGGTAATTACCTTTTCTCCGTTATCGCCGTACTTGAGATAGAGTCTGATATCATTCTGGGGATTGCGGTCAATCAACTTAACATCCCGCACATAACCCTCTTCTTTGAGAATCTTGCCAATACCATGTTTTATTTTAGAGGCCGGGATGTTAACCACACTTTTCTCGGCATTATTGGCATTCCGAACCCTGGTTAACATATCGGCAATAGGATCATTTATATTCAAAGAAAAAACCTCCTTTCATTCTTTCTTTACCAGCTGGCTTTTCTTACTCCAGGAATTTCACCTTTATGGGCCAGTTCTCTAAAGCAGATCCGGCATAAATCAAACTTTCTCATGTAGCCTCTTACTCTCCCACAGCGGCTGCATCTATTAACCTTCCGGGTGGAATATTTAGGCTCCTTTTTAGCCTTTTCTATTAAAGCCTTGCGGGCCACAGTACATCCCTCCTTAAATTTATTGTTGCCACCTTGTTTGTTCTTAATGGTTCTTAATCTATCTTATAAAGGGCATATTCATCTGGCTGAGCAGCTCAAATGCCTCTTCATCTGTCTCAGCTGTTGTCACAATGGTAACCTGCATGCCAAAAACTTCATCAACTTCATCTACCTTTATTTCAGGAAATACGGTATGATTGCTGATTCCCAGACTGTAATTTCCCCGTCCATCGAAGGAGTTGGGAGAAATTCCCCTGAAGTCCCGGACCCGGGGGAAGGTAACATTGATCAGCTTGT
>PWHA01000045.1 GCA_003554685.1 Halanaerobiaceae bacterium | reverse complement strand
ATTAACATCTGGATATTCATTGTTTTTTTATTGCCCGGGTATTTTTTAATTTCCAATTAAAGAAAACCAGGTTGAGTATAATTTAAGTTTAACCGGGGGGCCAGGTCAGCTGGCGGCCGCCTAAAAGATGGTAATGAACATGATCAACGGTCTGGCCTCCTTGGGAGCCGCAGTTATTTACCAGGCGAAAACCTTCCTCTGTCAGACCTTCCTCCTCTGCCAGTTCGACTGCGACCCGGTGAATATCTGCCAGCAGATCAAAATCTTCCTCGGAAAAATCTTTGAGGGAAGGGATATGTTTGCGGGGAATAACCAGAAGATGGACCGGAGCCTGGGGATTGGCATCCTGAAAGGCCACCACCCTGTCATCCTGATAGACTATTTCAGAATCGATCTCTCCCCCGGCTATTTTGCAGAAGATACAATCTTTCTGAGCCACTGTTTTTCACCTCCTGTCAGCAGTTATTTTAAACTGATTTAAACTGTAAGCTTTAAACCGAAGACTAACAAGGCTAAAAAAGCAAAGCAGCAGGTAAACTACCATGCCCCTCCAGAGCACAACAATAGATGAAAATATTACAGCTTATTTTCAAGGTAAAGAAAATAATCAATCATCAGATAAATCTACCTTCCGGGAGACTATCCGGGCAGGCTGTTCATCTCTTTCCGAGACTGACTCAATTTCTACCCTGACAAAAGAATTGGCCAGTTCCTGAAGAAATTGAGATTCTTCTAATATTGATGCCTGGCCTGTGCTTGAATTCTCTGCAATACCCTGGTTTTCTATTTCTGCAGCTCTGATTCTGATATAATTAGAGGTGTAGCCGGATATATTGCCTTCTTCATCAGGTTCTTCCAGCAGGGCAATCAGAGGACGATTTAGAAACCTGCGGCGGTATTGTTTTTTTAGCTTCTCTCCCAGCTGCTGCATTTCTTCAACCCGTCGGTTAATTATTTTACTGTTAACCCTGTCACCCATTTCAGCTGCTGCTGTCCCCGGGCGGGGGGAAAAGGGAAAAACATGGAGCCGGCTGAAACCGGCCCCGGCAATCAGCTCCAGTGATTTCTGGAAGTCCTCCTCTGTTTCTCCGGGAAAACCAGCAATCACATCGGTTGTGAGAGCAATATCCGGCACCCGGGATTTTATCTTCTCAATGGTCTCTAAAAACTCCTCCCTGGTATAGGGGCGGTTCATGGCCTGAAGAATTTTATTGCTGCCGCTCTGCAGGGGCACATGAAGATGATTGCAGAGCCGGGAAGTTTCAGCCATAAGCTCCAGCAACCGGGAGTCAACCTCCCCGGCCTCCAGTGAGCTTAAACGAATTCGAAAATTACCCGGTTCCCTGAGAAGTTCAGCAGTCAAAGATGAGAGATCAATCTCAGCTGCCAGATCCTGACCGTAGGCTCCCAGATGGATTCCGGTAAGAATGAACTCCCTGATTCCGGAGTCCAGTAGAGTCTGAAATTCCTGTCTGACCGCTGCCGGTTTCTTGCTGCGCAGCCGGCCCCGGGCCAGGGGAATGATGCAGTAACTGCAGAACTGATCGCAGCCATCCTGGATTTTAAGATTAGCTCGGGTGGTCTGATTAACCCTGGTCAGGGAAAAATCGGGAAATTTGTCCAGCCCGGCATAGGAGGAGCGGCTGCCCAGCTCCCGGGATTTTTGCCGGTTCTCCCGGTCATCTGGCTGCCGCGCCTTTTTCTTTTCTTCAATCAGCTCTACCAGCCGGTCCTTATCAGCGGTGGCCACATAAAAATCAACCTCGGCAATTTCGGCCACCTCTTCCGGGGAAACCTGACTGTAGCAGCCGGCCATCACCACCAGGGACTGCCGGCCGGCCCTTCTTTTGGCCCGGCGGGCTACCTTGCGGGATTTGCTGGCCGCCGAGGTGGTCACAGCGCAGCTGTTGATAATATAAAGGCCGGCTTCCTCCTGGAAGTCCACAATTTCATAATCGGCCTGACGAAATTTATTTTCCAGAGCCTCGGCTTCATACTGATTAACCCGGCAGCCAAGATTATAGATTGCTACTTTTTCTGCAGTCATTCCATTTCACCCAGTTCATATAATATTAAACCTGTCAGCAGAGGGCCGGCAGTCTCAGTCCTTAAAATTCTGGGACCCAGGCTGACAGGCTGAACATTTTCTCCTGCCGCCAGTATATCATCTATTTCAGAAGGGGTAAAGCCTCCTTCAGGGCCTATCAGCACCATTATCCGGGGAGTTTCTTTTTTTCCCTGAGCTGAAAGAGTTTCCCCAAACTGCTGCAGAACCCGGCGCAGGGGACTTTCCTGACAGCGGGCGGCCGCCAGCAGCACCAGATCAAAACCAGCAAATTCCTCAGTCAGCTCCTTAATCGAGGTAAACTCCAGCAGCTCTGGAACAATACCCCTTTCAGACTGGCGGGCTGCCTCCCGGATTATTTTCTCCCAGCGGCGGAGGCGGCGTTCGGCCCGGCTGCTGCTGAGCTCCACCACGGTATTACTGGTGGTCAGAGGATAGAAGGCCCGAGCTCCTATTTCGGTGGCCTTCTGGAGAACCAGTTCAAAGTTATCCTTCTTGGCCAGGGCCTGGGCCAGATAAACTTCCACCTCAGGTTCACCGCCAGCCCGCTCAGCTGCCAGCACCCGGCAGTCCAGGGTCTCAGAATCAATTTTCACAATTTCACAGGTAAAGGCCCTGCCGCTGCCGTCCACCAGTTCAATCCGGTCTCCCTCCCGGTGGCGAAGACTGTTAACGGCATGATTGTAAACCGGACCGGAGAGGGTAATAACCTGATTAAGTTTTTCGGGGCGGGGATCCTCCCCGGTGAGAAAAAATCTACGCATTTACTTTCACTCCTGCTGTCAGGTTCGGAATACCGGCTAAAAGAAAATTGGAACCGGCTATCTGTGCTCAAGGCAAACTTTAATTTTTGAGAATGGATTTCTGCAGATACTGAATGTCATTAATTGCAGCTGCACCTGTCTGCCGGCGATTTTCTATCAGTAAAATTATAGCTGCTGTCTCAGTCTTACGGCACTATCCCGGTATTACCGGAATTATCCAGCATTACCTGTTTTTAAGTATAAAGGATAGCCAGTCCTCCTGCTGGCTGCGGCTGATAACTTTCAGCTTTTCTCTCCTGAGGCAGCTGCGGATGTCGGCTTCCTGGAAGGGCTGGAAACCGCTGATAACCAACCTGCCCTTTGGTACGAGTAGCTCTGCCAGCTGCGGCAGGATATCCCGCAAAATCCCGGCCAGACAGTTGGCCACAATCAAAGGAAAGCCGGGGCCGGTATATTCTGAAGCATAATCTCTGATATCTGCTGTTAAGATAGTAAAGCTAGAATTCTCTCGAATAGCTTCATTTAAACTCAGATTATGTCTGGTATTTGCCGTGGCTTCCGGATCACGGTCCAGGGCGGTAATCTGCTTAATCCCCAGCCGGGCTGCTGCCAGGGAGAGTATGCCGCTGCCGCAGCCCACATCCAGCAGAGGAGTAATCTCAGCCAGGGAGTTTTCTTCACTGATAATATCGGTCAGGGCTTTGAGAGCCAGAGCGGTGCTGGCATGGGTGCCGGTGCCGAAGGCAGTACCGGGTTCAATTATGATTTTTTTCAAACTGAATGAAGATTCCCGGATCCGGTTAAACTTTTCCAGCCTCCAGGGGGGCAGCACCACCCAGCCCGGAGCGGGATAGACCTCCCGGTATTTTTCCTGGAAACTCTTAACCCAGTCAACCTCAAGGTCCTGCTGTCTTCTGAGCAGATAGCCTCCGGAATTTATAAGATCGCTGCTGTGCTGCTTGAGCGCATCCAGCAGCTGGCACCATGTTTTTTCAGTTTTTTCAACCGGAGAAATTTCCGTAAAGGATTCTTTACCCCTCTTATCCTCCGTCAGCTGGGCAGCAGAATAGCCGATATATAAAAAACTGCCGTCTGACAGCTCCCTAACCTCAAAACCGGCGGGAAAGATATTTTCCATTATCAGTTCCCCCAGATCAGCTGCTGTCGACGACAGTTTCAAATGATAACTTGTAATTTCCATCATGATCAACCTCAAAATCCAGTTCTAAATTAAGTTAATTACCCCCGAAGGCTTCCTTAACCCGATTGAAGAAGTTTTTGCTTTCGGGATTGATCTCCTCTCCGCTGATTTCGGCAAATTTCCGGAGAAGTTCCTTCTGCTCGGAATTCAGAGAGCGGGGAATGACAACCTTTAGTTTGACATATTGATTTCCCCTGCCGGTTCCATTGACATCCTTGATTCCCTTGTTTTTCAACCTCAGGACATCTCCGGGCTGACTGCCCTGGGGTATCTTCATCTTGACCCTGCCATCCAGAGTGGGGACCTTAATTTCATCACCCAGGGCAGCCTGGACAAAATTGATGGGAATCTCGCAGTGAATGTCATTACCCTTTCTCTCGAAGATATCATGGGGTTTAACCTTTATGACTATATAGAGATCCCCGGACCGGGCTCCATATTCTCCGGCACCGCCCTCACCGGTCAGACGCAGCCGGTTGCCATCGGCAACCCCGGCGGGTACATTGACCGTTATTTTGCGGCGGCGGACAATCCGGCCCTCGCCATTGCATTCCTGACAGGGCTCTTCCACTATTTCACCCTCACCCTGACAGCGGTCACAGACCCTGGCCTGGGTGAACTGGCCAAAGGGAGTACGCTGGCTGACCCGGACCTGGCCGGTTCCCTGACATTTGGGACAGGTTTCTCTGCTGGTTCCCGGTTTGGCTCCGATGCCGCCGCAGGTGGGGCAGTCTTCCTGCCGGGGTATAGTTATTTCCTTTTTGGTGCCAAAGACGGCTTCTTCAAAGGTTATTTCCAGTTTATATTTAAGATCCTGGCCACTGCGTGGTCTTCTCCGGGCGCGAGAGCCGGCACTGCTGCGGCCCATGCCGCCGCCAAAAAACATGTCAAAGATGTCATCCAGGCCGCCAAAACCACCCCGGGCAAATTCATCAAAATCAAAGCTGAAATCTTCCTGATCAATTCCAGAGTGACCGTACTGGTCATAGCGCTTACGCTTATCCGGATCACTCAGAATATCATAGGCTTCAGAAATTTCCTTAAATTTTTCTGCGGCATTGGGGTCATCACTGCGGTCAGGATGATATTTTTTGGCCAGTTTGCGGTAGGTTTTTTTAATCTCATCCTGATCCGCATCCCGGCTTACTCCCAAAACCTCGTAATAATCTTTTTTTGCCGACATAAAATCACCATCCTGTAAATAAAACAGAGAAAAGAAGGGAGACAGGCTCCCTCCTTATTTACTGCTGCCTTTTCCGGCTACTTTTCTTCGTCTTCGTCATCTACTTCTTCAAAGTCTACATCAATGGTATCATCATCTGACGAAGCAGAGGCTCCTCCCGGTCCTCCGGCAGAACCTTCCGGTCCGGCGCCTGCTCCGGCCTGACCGCCAGCCTGCTGCTGGGCCTGCTGCTGCTGTTGATAGAGCTGCTGGCTGAGTTCGGTGAGAACATCATTGAGAGCTTCCATCTTATCTTTAACAGCATCGACATCTATCTCTTCTTTATCAAGTTCCTGCTTGAGGTCTTTCTTGGCGGATTCAACCTGCTCCTTAACCGAAGCATCAACCTTATCCCCGGCATCCTTCAGGGTTTTTTCTACTGAATGGACCAGGGCTTCTGCTTCGTTTTTAGTATTGATTCTTTCGACCTTTTTCTCATCTTCTTCGGCATGTCTTTCAGCATCCTTAACCATTTCTTCAATTTCCTCTTCAGTCAGTCCGCTGTCCGATTTTATGGTGATATCCTGCTCATTGCCGGTTCCTTTATCTTTGGCAGAAACATGGACAATGCCGTTTTCATCAATATCGAAGGTAACTTCAATCTGTGGCACTCCCCGGCGGGCCGGAGGAATATCGGCAAGCTGGAAACGGCCCAGGGTCTTATTGTGCTTGGCCATTTTACGCTCACCCTGCAAAACATGAATATCTACAGTGGTCTGATTGTCCTCGTCGGTAGAAAATATTTTGCTCTTGGAAGTAGGAATGGTGGTGTTTCTATCAATCAGTTTGGTAAATACTCCACCGAGAGTTTCAATTCCCAGAGAGAGCGGGGTAACATCGAGCAGTACCAGGTCATCTACATCGCCGGCCAGCCCTCCAGCCTGAATTGCGGCACCGATGGCCACAACTTCATCGGGATTAATACCCTTATTGGGAGATTTGCCAGCCAGGTTTTCTACCGCTTCCTGAACTGCCGGGATTCTGGTTGAACCGCCGACCAGAATTACCTCATCAATTTCACCGGTGCTGAGACCAGCGTCCTTCATGGCCTGACGGGCAGGGCCCATGGTTTTTTCTACCAGATCCTCGGTCAGTTCATTAAACTTGGCTCTGGTAATATCAACATCCAGATGCTTCGGCCCATCTTCAGTCTGGGTGATAAAGGGCAGATTTACATTGGTCTCCTTAACACTGGAAAGTTCAATCTTGGCCTTTTCTGCTGCATCCTTGAGACGCTGCAGGGCCATTCTATCCTTTCTCAGGTCTATTCCATATTCGTTCTTGAAATTCTCTGCCAGATAGTCAATTATTCTTTCATCAAAATCATCACCACCCAGCTTGTTATTGCCACTAGTGGCAATAACCTCAAAGACGCCGTCGCCAATTTCCAGAATGGAGATGTCAAAAGTTCCCCCTCCCAGATCATAGACCAGAATGGTTTGATCCTTGTCATCATCAAGACCATAGGCCAGAGAAGCAGCGGTCGGCTCGTTGATTATCCGCTTGACTTCCAAGCCGGCAATCTTACCGGCATCCTTGGTGGCCTGACGCTGACTGTCACTGAAGTAGGCCGGGACTGTGATAACTGCTTCCTCTATCTCCTGGCCAAGATAATCTTCGGCATCCTGCTTCATTTTCTGCAGAATCATGGCCGAAATTTCCTGGGGAGTATATTCTTTACCCTTCAAAGTAACCTTATGGTCGGTGCCCATCTCACGTTTAATGGAAGTTACAGTCTGATCAGGATTGGTAATAGCCTGTCTTTTGGCATGCTCACCGACAATTCTTTCACCTTTCTTGTTATATGCCACAACTGAAGGAGTGGTGCGAGAACCCTCCTTGTTGGTAATTACGGTGGGTTCGCCTCCTTCAATAATTGCCATACAGGAATTGGTTGTGCCTAAGTCAATACCAAGTATTTTACCCATATTAACAACCTCCTTATTTTGTTTTATTATCTGGCCACAACTACCAGGGCCGGCCGCAGGACCTCATCCTGGTAGATGTAACCCTTTTGCATTTCTTCAATAATCTTACCGGACTCGTGTTCATCGGTATCTACCTGTTCTACCGCTTCATGAAATTCCGGGTCAAACTCCTGATCTTCCGTCTTGATTTCTTCCACACCTTCCTGATGTAAAACACTGCAGATCTGCTTGCGAATCATTTTAACTCCCTGGGAAAAATCATCCTCCCTGTCACAGCTTTCCAGGGCCCGTTCCAGGTTATCAAGCACCGGAAGTATCTCCTGTATCACTTCTTTTTTATATTTACGGCAGAGGCCAAATTTCTCCTTATTTACCCGCTGACGGTAATTGGCAAAATCAGCTTTTGACCTCTGAAGTTTATTGAGGTACTGTTCATTCTCCTGCTCAAGAGCTTCAATTTTAGATTCCAGCTCGGCAATGTGCTGCCTGAGCTTTCCTGGATCTTCCTCCTCAATCTCTTCCTGAGCTTCCTGTTCTTCTAATTCTTCAGTCTCATTTTCTCCTGCTTCAGTCTTTTCTTCTGCTGTCCTGTCTTCCCCGGCAGTTTCCCTTTCCTCCTGAAGATCTTCCCGGGTCCGGGTATTTGTTTCCTCTTCCACTTTTACCGTTGAGCTGTTCTCCTGTTCTTGATTTTTCTGAAAAGCTTGAGACTTATCCCTTTCCGCTTTGTCTTTTCTGTCTTCTATCATTAATCATCACCTGCCTGAACTGGATATAATTTTACTAATAAGTTCTGCTGTTAAATCAACAGAGGATATTACCCGGGGATATTCCATCCTGGTAGGACCTATTACTCCTACCCTCCCGGTTCCTCCGCCCTGTAAACGATAGGTAGCTACCACCAGACTGCAGTTTTGCATCTCCTGCAATTTATTTTCAGTGCCAATCTTAACTTCAAGTTCATCTTCCTGGCCGGCAACCAGCCTTCTAAGCTCCTCCTCCCGGTCCAGAACCTTGAGGATCTTTTTCAAACTCTGAATATCATTAAATTCAGGCTGTTCCAGGATATAGGAGGTTCCATCGAGATAAATTTTCATCTCCTGTTTATCGAGAATGTCGGTAATTTCCTGCTCCAGCCTTTTAATGATCTCAGCAGCATAATTTAGCCGGCGCTTTAATTCTTCCTCCAGATCCTGGAGAAAAGCACCGGTAATGGTGCTGACCTTCCTACCGGCCAGCCGCCGGGAAAGAATCCGGTTGAGATTCTCCAGCTCTTCTTCAGTCAGTTTCTTCTCCAGCTGAATAATTTTATCATTAACCAGGCCGCTGCTGGTTATCACAATCAGAAGCAACTTTCTGGAGGAAACAGGTAAAAGCTCCAGCCGGGAAATTTTACTTTCGGAAAAACCGGGTTCACTCACTATGGCGGTATACTGAACCATCCGGGAAAGCATCCGGGCCATGCCTGACATAATATCCTCTACCCCGGACTTCTGCCGGGAAAGTTCCTTGAGATAACGTTTCAGGGAAACCGGTTTTTCCAGTTCATCTTCCATTAACCTGTCAACATAGAAACGGTATCCCAGGTCAGATGGGATACGGCCGGCTGAAGTATGCGGTTGTTCTAAAAATCCCATTTCTTCCAGATCTGCCATCTCGTTTCTAATCGTGGCCGGACTGAAGTCAAAATCATATTTGCGGGCCAAAGTTCGGGATCCCACCGGCTCAGCAGTCAGGATGTGTTCCTGAATGATGGCCTTCAGGACCTTTTCTTTTCGGGCAGAAATCTCTTCAACCAAGCTAACCACCCCTTCTTTAGCACTCAATAAGGTAGAGTGCTAACAGCTATAATTAAAATACCATATCAGATTTTTTTTGTCAAGATCAATGGGGCAGTTTTCCCGGGTTTTAAAGGAAGGCCTGGAAAACCTGATTGCCCAGCATAATTCCCTGATCGGTGAGAAAAATTTTATTCCCTGATTCGGCCAGGAAGCCCTCTTCTTTCAATCCGGCAATTTCCCGGGAATAGCAGTCAGCAAGGCTCTGGTGAAAAAATGAGTGAAAGTCCCGCCTGTCAATCCCCTGAAGCAGCCTTAGTCCCATCAGCAGATATTCAGCTTTAAGCTCCTGCTGATCCAGCCGGGATTTTTCATGGGGAACTCCAGGCTGCCGGGGACTGTCAGCCAGATAGTCCCTAAGGCTAGCCCGATTCTTCCGGCGCTCCCGGAGATTAAAACTGCAGGCCGCCGGGCCAAAACCGGCATAGGGGCGAAATTCCCAGTAGGCCAGATTGTGCCGGCATTTAAAGCCCGGCAGGGCAAAATTGGAGATCTCATAATGCTGATAGCTCTTCTTCTCAAGCTGCTGCCTGGTCTGCTGATAACCCCGGGCATCCTCATCCTCACTGATCTCCGGCAGAAGACCCTTTTTCATCCTGTCTGCCAGCGGGGTCTCGGGCTCCAGTTGAAGATTATAACAGGAAATGTGCCGGGGTCGATACTGCAAAATTTCAGCCAGGTTTTGCAGATGATCCTCTGCCTGCTGACCGGGAAGAGCGGAAATTAAATCCACATTATAAATAAATTCAGTTTTAGCCAGGATAGTCAGCGAGCGGCGGGCCTGACTGACACTGTGACTACGCCCCAGAAGATTTAGCTCATCCTGCTGCAGGGACTGGACACCCAGAGAAATGCGGTTGAGGCCGATTTCCTGCCAGCCCTCGAGTACTGCCTCTGACTGCAGATCTCCGGGATTAACTTCCAGGGTTATTTCAGGGTCTGGAGCCAGCCGGTAATTTTCCTCAATAACCTGTAAAATTTTTTCCAGTGCTGCTGGCGACAGCAGCGAAGGCGTTCCTCCTCCAAAATATATACTGGTAACCGGCTTCTGCCAATCCCCCGCTCGAAATTTCAATTCCCCGGAGAGCCGGTTAAGAAAGTGCCTGACAGTATCCGGCTCAGGAATCTTAGAATAAAAGGCGCAGTAGGAACATTTCTGCCGGCAGAAGGGAATATGGAGATAGAGAGCCAGCTGATTACGATCAATCACTGTCACCGCGCTCCAGCACGGCCGTAAAAGCTTCCTGGGGAATATCGACATCGCCGACCTGCTTCATGCGCTTCTTGCCTTCCTTCTGCTTTTCCAGTAGCTTTCTTTTACGGCTAACATCACCGCCGTAGCATTTCTGAAGAACATCCTTCTTCCGGGCCTTGATATTCTCCCGGGCCACAATATTGCTGCCGATGGCGGCCTGCAGGGGAACTGTAAACATTTTTCGGGGGATGATATCCTTAAGCCGGTTAATTAAATCCCGGCCGATCTCTTCGGCCCTGTCCCGATGAACAATTACCGAGAGGGCATCAACCCTCTCCTTGTTGACCAGGATATCCAGTTTAACCAGATTTGATTCCCGGTAGCCCAGAGGTTCATAATCCAGGGTGGCATAGCCCCGGCTTTTGGATTTGAGCTGATTGAAAAAATCGGTAATAATCTCACTCATCGGCATCTCATATTTGAGCCGGACCCGATCCTGGTCAATATAGGTCATATCCTGAAACTTGCCCCGGCTCTGCTCACAGAGTTCCATCACCGAACCAATGTAATCCTCGGGGAGATTTAAGGTGGCCTCGACATAGGGCTCGGTGATGGTCTCTATTTCATTAACTTCAGGAAAGGCTGCTGGATTATCAATTTCCCGGGTTTCACCCTCGGTGGTGGTCACCCGGTAGACAACACTGGGAGCGGTGATTACCAGCTCCAGGTCGAACTCCCTCTCCAGCCTTTCCTGAACAATTTCCATATGCAGCAGACCCAAAAAACCGCAGCGAAACCCAAAGCCCAGGGCGGCCGAGGTCTCATTCTCAAAAGTAAAGGCAGCATCATTGAGCTGGAGCTTCTCCAGAGCCTCCTGCAGGATTTCATAATCGCTGTTGTCGGTGGGATAAAGGCCGCTGAAGACCATCGGTTTAACATCCTTATAGCCTGGCAGGGGCTGGACTGCTCTGCTGCTCATTTTAGTGATAGTATCACCGACCTTACAGTTGCGAACATTTTTAATGCCAGCCATTAAGTAGCCGACCTCGCCTGCTTCCAGGCAGGATACCGGCTTCATATCCGGGGTGAAAATCCCCACCTCATCAACTTCATACTTTTTTTCGCTAGCCATGAGCAGGATCTCCTCTCCCCGACTCAGGCTGCCGGTCATTACCCTGATGTGGGCGATGACTCCCTGATAGGAATTATAAAGGGAATCAAAGACCAGAGCCTTCAGGGGTTCATCACTTTGAGCCTCCGGGGCCGGAATTCTGTCAATGACAGCATCCAGCACCTCCTCTACCCCGGTGCCCTCCTTGGCACTGGCCAGCAAAGCCTCATCGGGGTCGATTCCCCTCTCCAGCAGCTGCTCCTTAACCCTGATGATATCGGCAGCCGGCAGATCTATTTTATTGATCACCGGGATAATTTCCAGATCATGTTCCAGGGCCAGGTAAATATTGGCCACCGTCTGGGCTTCTATTCCCTGGGCAGCATCAATTACCAGCAGGGCTCCCTCACAGGCTGCCAGACTGCGGGATACCTCATAGGAAAAGTCCACATGACCGGGAGTATCAATTAAATTCAGGCGGTAGCCCTTATGATCAATTGAAACGGCCTGAGCCTTAATAGTAATCCCCCGCTCCCTTTCCAGATCCATATTATCCAGCCCCTGTTCCTGCATTTTCCGGTCCTCGATGGTGTGGGTAATCTCCAGGATTCTATCGGCCAGGGTTGATTTGCCGTGATCAATATGAGCAATTATACAGAAATTACGGATTTTATCTGCTAACAAAACATTTCCTCCTCACTGCCGGAATCACGGTCCTCACTGCTAGTATCACAAGAAATTCCAGCAAATTAACATCAGAGTTTATTATATCATTAATAGAAGAAACTTCAACATAAAAGAAATTGGCTGATAGTGATATCCTAAGCTTAAATTAACTTCAGGATAGCTTTAAGGAACAGTTGTAAAAAGAAGGACTTCCGGGCTTGCTTTTTTCCTGAGGGTCTGGTAAAATAATAGATGCTGTAAATTTTGGATGAGCTTTTTCATCTTTTTATTTTATAAATTAGGATTAAATCTGATATAATCAAAACAACAGGAGGTGTTATGATATGCCTATTATTGAGTCAGCCAAGAAAAGGGTGCGTGTTACCGCCAGGCAGACCGAGGAAAATCGGCGCTGGAAAAATAATATGAAGTCTGCCATCAAGGAGTTTAAAACAGTTATGGCCGAAGAGCCGGAGCGAGAAGAAGCCCAGCAGGCTCTGGACCAGGCCTTCAAAATGATAGATAAAGCTGTCCGCCACAATATTATCCATGAAAATAATGCTGCCAGAAAAAAATCCCGGCTGCATCGCAAGTTCAACCAGACTTTTGCAGACCAGGAATAACAGCAGATAAAATAATAATATTCGATATCTGGAAACAGGCTGATCCCGCTTGAGGATAGCCTGTTTTTTTATTTGTTTACTTATTTTATTTGTTTGCTTATTATATGAAATAACAACTGTAATAATAACGATAAAAATAATAACAAAGTAATAACGACAAATACAAAAAAATTTTAATCCGTCAGGTTCCTCAAAAGATAATCCTCCAGGGCCTGTTCAGGAGAATCCACCATTCCGGTGACAATATTACGGTTAACCTCCAGCAGATTCTCCAGGGCTGATTCCAGCTGCCGGCAGGAAAATTGAGGAGCCTGTCGATAGCATTTTTTAACGGGATAGGGATGTTCTCCTATTTTGCCGGCTATCTCTTTAGGTTTTAAGTTTTCCTTTTCCTTAAGTTCCTTAACCACCAGCTGAAGCCGGAGCTGGCGGTGAATCATGGCCAGAATCATCAACGGCTCTTCTCCACTGGTGATAAGACGGCGGTAGAGCCGGATGGCCCGGGTGGTTTTGCTGCCGGACCAGTTATCCAGCAGATCAAAGATCATCTGATCGGTAAGAAAACCTCCCCGGGACAGAATATACCGGGATTTTTTAAAATCGATGTAATCCTCTTCCATATTCAGGGTGATCAGCTTTTCAATCTCCTGATTTAAGGCCTGAAGCTTATTATCAAAGAGATACTCGAGATACTGAACCAGTTTGGGATCTACCTTCTTCCCCTGATTCTGAAACTTCTCCCTGATCCAGTTATCCAACTGCTGATACTGCGGGGGCTTGAGCTGGAAATACCCGCCCTGGCTTTTCACTTTTTTCACCAGTTTAAATCTGCCGTCGACACTGCCCTCCACCACAAAGATGACCGTCACCTCCTGAGGTTCCTGCTCCAGCAGACCGGCCAGTTTATCATCATAGCGGGTCTTTTCCTGAAAAAGCCGGTCACAGTCAACCAGGACAAACTTGCGGCCGGCCATCATGCTGATAGCAAATACAGCCCGGTTGAGCTCCTGCCAGAAATCCTGAGAGCTATCTGACAGGTTAATCCAGTTGAAATTACCGGTCTGAGAAGAAAAGCTTTCTTTTAGTCCGGAGAGCTGTTCCTCAATTAGATAACTTTCCGGGCAGCTCAGCAGATAAAAGCTTTTAAGTTTTTGTTCCTCCTCGGGAAAAACAGATTTTTCCGCCATGGCAGCTTACCCTCCTGAGTTTATCAGCCGATTTTTAAGGACAGCAGGGACAAAGTATTTTAATAATGGTTTGACCACAAAAAGGTCTATTTCGAAAATTAATAACCGAAATCCTACTATATATTGTATTGAATTGATCTACAAGCCGCTTTATATAGTAGCAAGAATAATATTTAATTGTGGGCGAACCATTTTAATTAATTCCCTGAAATCTTCAAATATTTTTGAATTATTTTTGTGAGATTAACTATTTCTCTGAGATTAACTATTTCTGTGAGTTAAACCGGTATTCCTCTTAAATTCTGCAGAACTGAGGCTAATTTTAGGGGCAGCAGCTGAGCCTGTAATAAAAATAGTCCTATAATGAAAAAAAAGGAAAAAAGAAAAGAAGGAAAAATAAAAGAAAAAAATGAAAAACAACCTCTTCAAAGTATTTTCAGGGCCTGTTCAAAGCCTGTTCAGGGACTTTTCAGGGTCTTTTCAGGATAAATCTCTTAAACTAAAGAAATTCAGTACGGCATATCTCATGAAATAAAAAGCAGGCTCACTGTAAAGAAGAGCATCAGCACCAGAAGAAATATCAGCTGTCTCCGGGAGATGCGATGTCTGCTGGCTATCCAGACCGGAATCCCGGTTTTTACCGGTCCCTCCGGGAGAATAAAGAGCAGCAGATAGAAAAGCAGCAGCGGCAGAGGCAAAAAACCAAACCGGTAGAATAATAATTTTTCCGGAGCAGGCTGCCAGGTCCAGGAAAATCTGAAGGGCAGTCCGGCCAGCAGGGCTGTCGAGAACAAAAAGGGGGTTAACAGCAGATTACCCAGCTCGGCCAGCAGTCCGGCCAGCGCGGGGCTGAAATAACCTGCCAGGATCATCAGAAGATTGAGACAGATAATTACAGCCACCTGGGGAATCAGGATCAGATTGCTGATCAGAGCATTAAGATTCACTTCTCCAAAATGGAAGGCCAGCAGGGGTGCCGAGCCCAGGGTTGCTGCCAGACTGATCGCCAGAGGGCCTGAGAATTTCCTCTGCAGAAAGGGCAGATAAAAAATCAGGGCCAAAACCACCAGAAAGGAAAGCTGAAAGTTCAGCTGATAGAGATAATCTGGATTCAGCAGCAAAATCAGGATTCCCGCCAGTCCCAGAATATTTAAAGGCGAGGTGCTGCGCCCCTGGCGCTTCAGGATAAACCAGCTGATCAGCATAATTCCCGCCCGCTGCAGGGAAGGACTGGCTCCGGCCAGCAGCACATAGCCGGCAAGAAAGAGAGAACTCAACCACCAGGAATGGGCCCCAACCGCCGGAAGTTTAGCCAGGCTGAAATTTATAATTACAGCTACAAACCCGGCATGAAGACCGGAGAGGGCCAGCAGATGGCTGACTCCGGCCCGGCGGAAGAGAACCGTATAGCGAAAAATATCCTGGCGCTGTCCCAAAATCAAAGCAGCAATCAGGGAGGCCCGCCCCGGGCTGTAGCCGACATTGATAATCTCAAGCCAGCGGTCCCGGGTTCCGGTCAGAAGAAAAAAATCAATAGTTTCCAGCATTAAAGCGGGAAGCAGGACCATCCGGCCGGCAGTTGCAGCTGCCAGAAAAAAGAGCAAAGTCAGCTTAGGGAGAGAAAAGCTAAAGAAACCCGGCCGGCAGGAACAATAGAGGTAATTATAAACTAAAAAGATCACCAGGATTAAGAGTGCCGGCAGAAAAACTGCCGCAAAAAACGAAAAGTTAAGCTGCCGCTCAATAGTTTCAGCAGAGAACGGTCCTGAAGATAAACTATTATCTGCCAGCAGCAAATCGGTGAGCAGGCCGGTAAAATCTATCAGAAAAATAAAGCAGATAAAGAGCCTGAAAAAGGGATAGTATCCGGAGTCGGCTGTCATCAGGGAGCCTCTACTTCAGCGATCAGCCCGACCAGAATTGCCGGACCGATTCCCGGAACCGCTATCAGATCCTCGGGACTCTTAAAGGGCCCACTCTCCTCACGGTAAGCTATAATTGCCCGGGCCCGGACCTCACCAATACCCGGCAGTGTGGTAAGCTCTGCCACTCCGGCTCGATTTAAATTTATCAGGCCGCTCTTAGTATATTCCGGAGCAGAAGAAACAGGTGACGAGGGATTCCTGGAGACTATTCCGGCCACCTCAGGATTGTCACCTGCTTCCGGGATAATTAACTGCTCGCCATCTCTTAAGGGACGGGCCAGATTAACAAAATCCAGGGCAGCAGTTTCTGTGCTGCCACCGGCAGCCAGGATGCCGTCCACTGCCCGGGAGTCGGCGGCCAGCTGATAGACGCCCGGCCTTACCACCGCTCCCCCCACATGAACCACCATTATCTCCGGCAGCGGGCTTTTTTCCGGAGAAATATTATCTCCTTCCGTCTGCAGGTCAGCCCCATCTTCTCCCGGAGAAGCTCCGGCCGGACTTGCTGTCTCTTTCCTGCCAGTGATTTCAATCTCCGAAATAATTACCGGCTGCTGAATCCGGGGAATCAGCCCCCAGCCCAGCCAGAAAGCTGCCAGAGATAACATGATCAACAGGGTCCAGCGATTTTTCTGCCACCAGTTCATACCATCACCCCATTTTATGGAATTTATGGGGTATATTTCTCCATATTTTGCTTTTTTCCTGCCTGTTTCCAAAAAAAATAACAGCACTGCAGCAAATTTCCCCCGGAAAACGGCAGTGCCGGATTTAATACAGCTAAATTAAATTCTTCTGTTGACCACCAGATGTCCTTTGATTTTTTCGATCAGAAGATCATTGGCTATCTCATTAAGACCGCCGTGGGGAATGATAATGTCGGCTTTGGATTTGCTGGGCTCGACAAACTGTTCATGCATGGGCTTAACCGTGGCCAGATACTGCTCTTTGACTGACTCCAGGGTGCGTCCCCTTTCCTTAATATCCCTGGTAATCCGCCGTAAGAGCCGGATGTCATTATCGGTGTCAACATAAATCTTAAGATCAAAAAATTTGCGGAGATTCTGGTAATAGAGGGTGAGAATCCCCTCTACAATAATTATCCGGGAGGGTTTTACCTGACAGGTCTCCTCCAGTCTGCTGTTGGTGGTAAAGCTGTAAACCGGCCTTTCCACCGGCTGACCTTTTTTGAGTTTTTCCAGATGCCGGCATAAGAGATCAATCTCAAAGGCATCAGGATGGTCAAAATTAATTTTATCTTCGGGAACATCAAAATAATCCTTATCATGATAGTAGTAATCCAGGCGCAGGATCGAAACCTCATCGCTGAAGGATTTCTTTAGCATCCTGGCCAGGGTTGATTTCCCTGAAGCAGATCCTCCTCCGATCCCTATTAGTAATACTCCCATTTATCTGCCTCCTGAAAGATTTTTTCCAAGTTTATTCCAGGCTGGTGATAATTTTTTCACCATCTTTTATAATTATATGATAAAATCCAGCAGTTTGTACAGGGCTCTGCTCAATAAATTCTCGAATTTCCCGGATTTTTTCCAGGGGTATTTCCAGCCCAAAACCGCAGTCTGCTGTAATTACCGGAGGAAGAGGGCGGAAGGAGACGGAATAGCCCTCCTGCTTAAGCAGTTTCTCCGCTTTCAAAGATTCAGTGGTCCCGGGAAAGGCAATCAGGCCGTATTTTTCATCTTTCACAGGAAATCATTCCAGAACAATGCTGTCTCCCTCCACCACTTCACCAACAGGATAACCCCGGTGCCGGTCATCATTAAATTCCCTCAGAAAATCCTGCGCCTCCTCTTCAGGCAGGGAAATCAACAGGCCGCCCGAAGTCTGAGGATCAAAGAGCAGATCTTTGATAAATTCCTGAGAAACTCCAGTTAGCTTAACCTGATCACTAAAGGTCTCGCGGTTGCGGTAAAGACCTCCCGGCACAATACCTTCTGCGGAAAGCTCAGGCACCTCGGCAAAATAGGGCAGGTTATCGGCCTGAATCCGGCAGCCCCTGCCGCTGGCCTTCAGCATTTCCAGCAGGTGTCCGGCCAGACCAAAACCGGTAATATCAGTGCAGGCAGAAATGGAGTAGCGGTCAAAAAGTTCGGCTGCCCTGCTGTTTAGCTGCAGCATGTTTGCAATAGCCGGATGTTCGGGGCTCTGCTCCAGCAGGCCGGCTTTGAAGGCAGTGGTTATTATTCCGGTACCCAGGGGCTTGGTAAGGATCAATTTATCACCGGCCCGAGCTCCGGAGTTGGGCACCACTTTGTCGGGATGAACCAGACCGCTGACGGAAAGACCGTACTTGGGCTCCTCATCCTCCACTGTATGCCCACCGGAAATGGTTATTCCAGCCTCCTGGGCTTTGTCCAGACCGCCCTGGAGAATATCCCGAAGAATTTTTTTATCCAGAGAATCGGGAAAACAGACAATATTCATGGCCAGAAATGGCTCCCCCCCCATGGCATAAACATCGCTGAGAGAATTGGCCGCTGAAATCTGGCCAAACAGATAGGGGTCATCGACAATCGGGGTGAAAAAGTCAACGGTCTGGATCAGGGCCTGTTCGGAATTCAGGCGATAGACAATGGCATCATCCCCGCTTTCCAGACCCACCATCAGATTTTTATCATTGCTGGTAAAATCCAGGCTGTCTAAAATTTTGGCCAGCTCCGCCGGCCCCATTTTAGAGGCTCAGCCTGAACTCCTGCTGTAAGAAGTCATTTTAATTTGCTCCTCTGCTGACATGATTACCACCTCTCTTTCAGAATTCAGGATATGAAATTTGCTATATTTTCACACAGCTGGTCTGGGTGATGGTGTCAAGAATTTCATACATATTGCTGACCCGCCCGGCCTTTAAGTTCTCTGTCAGCTCAAAGTAATCAAGACAGGTGCCGCAGACCAGAATCTCAATCTCCCGGGGCAATTCCCTGATTATTTCTGCGGCTGAATCATTGACAGTGACAAGCTTTACCCCTTCATTCATAAACAAAAGTGCTTCCGGGAGAGGTTCAACCTCTTTGAGAGTTTTTAAAAAGCCAGTCAGCAGCAGCTCACCCAGTTCCCGGGGTCCCTCTCCCAGGGTTTCGGAGGTAATCAGGTAGGACCTGGACCGCTCTGAGCCGGCTTTATCCTCCGGGCTTCCTGTACCAAAAGCTTCCAGTTTGAGTTTGAAATTATCTTGTTCCTGAAGCTTCTCCACCCGGCAGCCGGAATTTTTGGCCATTCGGGCAACATTTTCCGCGGCAGGTTTATTATCAACAATCACCAGCAGGCTGTCATGTTTTTTTAAAGCTTCCTTTGTTCTGATAACCGGCTCGGGACAGTTAAGCCCCCGGCAGTCTATGGTTTTCATTAATTACCACTCCCCTGAAAAGCTTAAGTCTGTTTAAAATTTTTTACATTATTTTATCTATCCCGAAGGCTGCTTATAATTGTGGGGCTGCTGTTCTTTCTGCTGCTATGCTGCTATGCTGCTGCTAAAGACTGTACTCTGAAGATTATATCAAGTAGATTATATCAAAAGTTTTACTTATAAACAAGATAATTAATTTTTATATTTTTATGGAAATATCAGATAATCAGATAACCAGTAATCAAATAACCAGGAGACCTAAGTTGAGATTTAAGTTAATTATGAGCTCAGAGCCGATTATGAGTTCATCTATTATCGTCACCTATCTCCAAAGTAAACCAGCTTGCCCCCTTGGAGCCCAAAAGCATAAAAATATTACGGTGTATTTTCAAATTAACCCACATGCCCCTTGAGGCACTTGAGGCACAACAATAGATGAAAATATTACGGTGTATTTTCAAAGTAACCTCCATGCTCCTCCCGAGCACAACAATAGATGAAAATAAAACTGCATATTTTCAAAGTAAGAAACTTGTTTTCTGTATAAATATAATTGTTCCTGGTTGCTTTCTACCAGCGGAAAAGGGAGAGAAGTATTTTAGTCATCGAAATTGAAGTTTTCAGGCACATTACACATACTTTTTCTGCACGTAAAGGAAAATGACCAGAGAAATTATTTCGCAAAAGCTGAAATTTTTCTGCACTGCGTGCCGGAAACTTATGTGTGCTGTCCCGCAACCTTCGCAATTATCAGAAAAAATAAAGACCATTAGCATTATTTTCAAGGTGACAAAAAAAAATACCCTTCCGGCCAAAGAAGGGTTCCTGACAACATCAGCCCCGAAGCACCAGTTAACACCTGGAAACGCCTAATTTCTTAACGGGGTTCCACGATAAATTTAATTGCTGTCCTTTCCTCTCCATCAATTTCAATATCAGTAAAAGCCGGGATGCAGATTAGATCCATACCCGAAGGAGCGACAAAACCACGAGCTATAGCTACTGCCTTAACTGCCTGATTAATAGCACCTGCACCAATTGCCTGAAGCTCAGCGACACCCTCTTCCCTGAGGACACCTGCCAGGGCGCCAGCTACCGAATTTGGACTGGATTTTGCTGCCACTTTTAATACTTCCATGCAGAAATAAAACCTCCTCAAATAATAAATAATTTCTATATCTCTTGGTAAATAGTCTGGAAAGGGGCTGACATTTATATAATTAGCTATCTAGCAGTAAATTCCTGCCTGAGAAGGGCAAAAAATATGATAATTTTCTAATTATTTGTTATAATTAATCAGAGTAATCATTATGGTTTGACCACAAAAAGGTTTAAGAATTATTTTTGCTACAATATATAGTAGGTTGAAGATCAATTAAGTACAACATATAGTATGATTTTGTTTGTTAATTTGCAAAATAGACCTTTTTGTGGGCGAACCATCATTATCGATATCTGGAACTCAGACAGGGCGGTCAACTTCTGCGCCTCTTTATTCTGTCAATTTTTTAGGATAGCGTATCCTGACTGTTTTGCTTGCAGTTTAGTCTGAGATAAGTTAAAATATGTTTAGTGGAACTAATCCTGATTATATTATAATATTATATTTTCTGTTTGAGGCCCCATCAGGGGCTCTAACTGAAAGGAGTGAATGTAATGCATAATTTGAAAACTGTTTTTCTTATGGCGCTGCTAACCGTAATTTTCATCGTATTCGGCGGCATCATAGCAGGTGAATCCGGACTGATCATGGCCTTTGCCTTTGCCATGGCGATTAATTTCATTGCCTACTGGAAAAGCGACACCATCGCAATGAAGATGACGAAATCCCGTCCCCTTACTGAAGAGGAAGCTCCCAATCTCCACAAAATTATTGCCAATCTCAGCAAAGATGCCGGTCTGCCCAAACCTAAAGTCTATGTAACGCCGGGAGATCAGCCCAACGCCTTTGCCACCGGGAGAAATCCCAAAAATGCAGCGATTGCCCTGACCGAAGGCATCATCAAGCTGCTGGATAAGGATGAGCTGGAGGGAGTTATTGCCCATGAGCTTTCCCACATTAAAAACCGCGATACCCTGATCAGCACCCTGGCGGCCGTCATGGCCGGGGCCCTGGCCTTCCTCTCCCGGATTGGTAGATTCCGGATGATTTTTGGAGGCCGGAGAGGTCGAAGCGGTGGAGCCGCAGCTCTGATTCAGCTGCTAGCGATCATCTTTGCCCCGCTGGCTGCCATGATCATCAAAATGGCAATATCCCGTTCCCGGGAATACAAAGCCGATGCCACCGCAGCAGGCATTACCGGCAATCCTGATGGACTGGCCAGCGCCCTGCGCAAGATGGAAAGCCATGCTAAAAATTCACCAATGCAGGTTAATGAAGCAACCTCGCACATGTTTATTGTCAACCCCCTCTCCCGGGAGGGCATGGCCAAGCTCTTCAGCACCCATCCCCCGATCGAGGAAAGGGTTGAGGCTTTGAATAAGTTGAAATAAAAAAACAGGTATAAAGAGGACCATTTATCGGAGCTTAAATGGTGGGAAAATGGACACGTTGAACCCGGGACGGAAGAAAGAAGGCGGAACTCTGAAATCGGGCCGGGATAAGAGCTATTTTTTTCTCATCAGGTAATCGGCTGCCCGGTGCATATTCTCCTCGGTGGCCACCAGAAAAACCTGGTTGCCAGCATGAATTCCCCGGTTGCCCCGGGGTATGATGAGCTGATCATTTTCCTTATCATAAATTCCAGCAATAACAATATCCTCAGGAAAGCCGGAGCTGTTAACTATATCTGCCACCGTTTTCCCGGCGCAGGGCGAGTGCTCCGGTATAGTTATGATTGAAATCTCCGCCCGACCATTACCCAGAGAAGCCACCCTGCGAACCCGGGGCTCTTCGATATCAATCACAAACTTCTCCACCATCAGCTCCATGATGCTGCCCACAGTGGTGGCTCCGGCTTTGCGGTAGGCGCTCTCATATTCCGGGTCCCTCATCCTCACCAAAATCTTCTCGACTCCAAAATCCCGGGCCAGAACGGTAAAGGCCAGGTTATCAGCATCATTCTCCATAACCGCCACTGCCACATCGCATTTTTCTATCCCTGCATCCCTTAATATGCTGACCCTGGTGGCACTGCCGTGCACAGAAACCGCCCCAAAACGGCTGTAGATATCCTCGCAGACCTGACGGTCAATATCGATCACCACCACATCATGATTTTCCACCAGATTTCTGGTGAGATTGCTGCCGACTAT